>DATKTB010000044.1:0-10136 GCA_035531355.1 Minisyncoccota bacterium
CCCCAAGGTGTGGGAGGCAAGCGGACATACGACGACCTTCAATGATCCGCTGGTCACTGATACCAAGACGAAGAAACGGTATCGAGCTGACCATGTGCTTGAGGAACAGGGTATTGATCCGACGGGCATGTCGCTCGAAGATATGGGGAAGGTTATTTTTGAGAAAGGGCTCACGAGTGCCGAAGGCAATCCGTTTTCGGAACCTCAACAATTTAATATGATGTTTAAGACATCGGTTGGTTCCGTTGATGGCACGGATACTTCGGTTTACATCCGACCGGAAACTGCTCAGGGCATGTTTGTGAATTTTAAAAATGTTATAGATTCGTTTCATCCGAAGTTGCCGTTCGGCATAGCTCAAATAGGGAAGGCGTTCCGAAATGAGATAGCCCCGCGCGAATTCCTGTTCCGTGTCCGTGAATTGGAAATTATGGAATTCGAATATTTTCTTGCGGAAAGTGAGTGGCAGGAAGCCTTCGAGTTGTGGCGAAAAGAGTCGCATCTGTGGTTCAAGGAGCTCGGTTTTTCAGCGGATGAGATCAAGGAAGTCGAAGTCGAGGGAACTGATCGGGCGCACTATTCTAAACGCACGTTAGACTTTTATTTCAATTATCCAAATGGGTACAAAGAAATTGGCGGCATCGCCTACCGTACTGATTTTGATTTGAAAAATCATATCGAAAGGAGCGGAGTAGATCTCTCCTACCTTGACTCAGAGACACATGAAAAATTCATTCCGCATGTTATTGAGCCGACGTTCGGCTTGGGACGGCACGTGCTCGCCGTTCTTGCGAGTGCGTATCGTGAAGATACTCTGGGTGGAGACGTACGCACGTATCTCGCCCTCGTCCCAAAGATTGCTCCCGTGAAGGCAATGGTTGCGCCTCTTTTGAAAAATAAACCTGAGCTGGTAGCGAAAGCGCGCGAAGTTCGCGCCGAGCTCAAGAAAATTCACCCGGCCATTGCATGGGATGATAATGGAAATATTGGGAAACGGTATCGCCGACAAGATGAAATCGGCACTCCTTTCTGTATTACGATTGACTTCGACACCCTCGGTGAGACGCCGGAACTCAAGGATACGGTTACCCTGCGCAACCGCGATACCGGTGAACAGGAGCGCCTTACCCTCTCTGACGTTATAAAGCGTATACGGCTCGCAATTGAATAACCAGAGGGTAAAGAACCTCGTTTTGAATTTTTCAGCGTGAATATGCTACGATTTCGATATGGGTAAAGAAATTCGTATCTCCATCACCCCGAGCAGTATCACCACAACGGTCCTCATTATCGCCGGAGCGTACGTGCTGTGGCTCTTGCGGGACCTCGCGCTTTTGGTACTGACCGCTATTGTTATTGCTTCGGCCATTGAACCGCAGATAGCTTTTTTCATCCGGAATCGTATTCCGCGATTTTTCGCCGCGATTTTAGTGTATGTCCTTGTCTTCGGCTCCGTATTTTCGTTGCTCTATTTCTTTTTTCCGCCGATTATCAGCGATGCCGCGAATTTTTTATCAGCGATGCCGCGGTATCTTGAGACACTCAACGCCTCAGGTTCTCTATCAAATATTTCGACGGCATCGAATCTCATTGGAAGCTCGCATGATTTCCAATCGCTTATACAAACACTCTTCTCAATTCAATCCACCTTTACGGGCGGATCAGGCAGTGTGGTGCAGGTATTCGTCGCTTTCTTCGGCGGCATTTTCTCGCTCTTGCTCGTAGTGGTCCTCTCTTTTTACTTCGCGCTTCAGGATACGGGCGTGGATGATTTTCTCCGTTTAGTGATGCCCGCCGCCTATGAAGATTACTCGGTCGATTTGTGGAAACGTGCTCAGAAAAAAATAGGGCGTTGGATGCAAGGACAAATACTCCTTTCCGTTATTGTGGCCGTCCTGGTATACCTCGGTCTGCTCATTATCGGGATTCCGTACGCACTGCTCCTCGCGGTCTTTACCGCCATCGCGGAAATTATTCCAATATTCGGTTCGCTTATTGCCGGGACATTTGCGGTGATTATCGCGTATTCAAGCGGCGGTGTCGCGCTCGGGGCAATCGTACTGGGTCTCTACGTCGTGGTGAATCAATTCGAATCAAACCTTATTTATCCGCTTATTGTGAAGAAGGTGGTCGGTGTTCCGCCACTTCTGGTTATTGTCGGACTCATCGCGGGATACACCCTCGCCGGGTTCCTCGGCGTCTTGCTCTCGGTACCGTTTGCGGCCGTATTACTTGAGCTTATTACCGATTTTGATAAACGGAAACGGCGCGCCGTCTCCGTTCGCCCGTAACGTATTTTATGGCTGCGCGGTATCTCACCACCACACTTCCGTATGTGAACGCTGACCCGCATATCGGTCATGCGCTTGAATTTATTGAGGCTGATTTTTTCGCGCGCACGGCGCGTCTCATCGGGGAAGATGTTTTTTTGAATGTGGGGACTGATGAACACGGTGCAAAAATTGCGCAGAAAGCAGAACAAGAAGGGAAGAGTCCTCAAGCGTATGTCGACGAGTATGCGGCGCGTTTCCAGACATTTGCCGACCGGCTCGATATTTCTTACGACGCATTTACCCGCACCACGAACGCATCGCACATCGCCGCCGCACAGGAGTTTTGGAGACGGTGCGAACGGGCCGGTGATATATACAAGGCCGAATATGAAATAAAATACTGTGTGGGGTGCGAGCTCGAAAAAAGTGACTCAGAATTGGTAAACGGACATTGCGTGCTTCATCCCACTATGGAAATAGAGATTCGAAAAGAGGAAAATTACTACTTCCGGTTCTCGAAATATCAAAACGCATTGCTCGAGCACTATGCTCTGCAGAGCGATTTTGTCGTTCCGGAGGGACGAATGCGGGAAATCACTTCTTTTGTTGAAGCGGGATTAAAGGACTTTAGTATTTCGCGCCGGAAGGAAAAGCTTGCGTGGGGCGTACCGGTTCCAGGTGATGCCGACCATGTTATGTATGTCTGGTTTGATGCATTGGTGAATTACATATCAGCAATCGGTTGGCCAACCGATGAAGACACCTTTACTACCTGGTGGCCGGTCACGCAATTTGCAGGGAAGGACAATCTTCGTCAGCAGTCGGCAATGTGGCAGGCAATGCTTCTTTCCGCCGGACTCCCTTTCTCCAAGCAGATTTTTATACACGGCTTCATCACGTCAGGCGGACAGAAGATGAGCAAATCAATCGGGAATGTTATTAATCCGCTCGATCTCGTCGAGGTGTACGGAAGCGATGCGGTACGGTACATACTCCTGCGCCACATGAGTCCGTTTGAGGACTCAGACCTCACCCTTGCGGCTATTTTTGACCACTACACGGCCCACCTTAGCAATGGTCTGGGGAATCTGGTTGCACGGGTCATGACGCTTGCTGAAGGATATGGAATACACCCGGTTGCTCTTCCTGAGGCGAGCGACAAGCTTGCACCCGCTTTCGTGGAAGCTGTCACCGCTTTTAAATTCAATGAGGCTATGGAATATGTGTTCGCCATTGTACGCGAGTGCGATAGCTTCATGGCGACGCATACTCCTTATAAATATATTAAGAGTGAGAACGCGGCTGAGCGTGAGATGGCACAGAAAGACATACTATTTCTTGTAGAACAGTTGGCTCGTATCGCCACGCATCTGGTTCCGGCAATGCCGCGTACCGCCAGTCTCATACAGACCGCCATTCGTGAAAATAAAAAACCCGATAACCTTTTCCCTCGTCTTTCCGCACCGGCAGGATTATGAAGACGCACTATATCGATGCACACTGTCATCTGCAATTTGAACAATTTGCCGACGACCGAGAAGACATTATTTCACAGATGCAAGAACAAGGGGTAGCGGCGATTGTCGTCGGCTGTGATTTTGAAAGTTCTCAAAAGGCGGTTGTGCTTGCCGAGAAACACGAGCATCTCTATGCCGCTATCGGTCTCCACCCCACTGATGCCGGTGGGGAGCACTATGCTGCATCAGCGTATCGCGCCCTCGCCGCGCACAAAAAAGTCATTGCGATAGGGGAGTGCGGACTTGATTATTTTCGACCGGAAGAGGTTACCGATGCGGTGAAAGATATTCAGAAAGACATTTTCAAAGAACACATACAGCTTGCCGCGGAACGAAATCTTCCGCTCATTATCCACGCGCGGCCGAGTAAGGGCACCCAAGATGCGTACGAGGACGTGATTAAGATTTTAGAAGAAGAAAAACGTGCGGATCCTCGTGTTCGCGGAGACATTCATTTCTTTGTCGGCGGGATACGCGAAGCAGAAGCGTTTATCGCGCTTGGTTTTACCGTGTCTTTTACGGCGGTCATTACCTTCGCGCGCGAGTATGACGCAGTGGTGAGAGCGATACCTCTCACGAGCATTTTGGGAGAAACAGATGCGCCGTATGTCGCTCCGCTTGCGCGTCGCGGGAAACGTAATGACCCGCTCGCGGTTATTGCGGTCGTAGAAAAGATAGCCGAACTTCGCGGAGAAGACCCTGACTTGGTCCGGACGACTTTGGCGGGCAATACGCGGCGGGTATTTTCTCTTCCATAAAAGAACAGTCGTTCCTGTTTTCTCTCGAGAGGATACGCTTGTATTTCGTATTCGAGCGTGCTAGGATGCGAGAATTATGGCGAAGAATAAAGACGAAGACGTACTCGTACCTGAAACCGAAGAGACCGGTGGAGATCTTCGTGTTTATGAACTCGGCTTCCATCTCGACCCTGAGTTGCCGATAGAGGAGGTTAAGAAGGCTTACCAAGCTATCCGCGGCCTCATCGCTGAGAGAGGAACGATTATTGCCGAGGTTCAACCGGAGAAGATCCAGCTTGCATATACCATTTCCCGTCAGGACGTGGGTTCCCGTCGCGACTTCAGTTCCGCCTACTTCTCATGGATTGTGTACGAGACGACGGCCGTACCGCATGCTGAAATTATCGCCGCCGCACAGGCACACAAGTTTGTTATTCGTTTTATTGATCTGGTGACGACCAAGGACGAGGCGCGCCACGCTCTTGAAGTGCACGAGCTTTTGGCAAAAATGCCCGAAGGAGAACCTTCACCGGAAGAGGTGATGGACACTGAGCTCGATACCGCACTGGAGAGCGTTAAGATATAATCACACTATGTACCTCAACAAAGTACTCCTCTATGGCAATCTCACCCGCGACCCTGAGTTGAAGGCGCTTCCGTCGGGAAGCCAAGTAGTGAACTTCAGCCTTGCAACCGATCGGGTCTTTAAAGATAAGAATGGGCAGAAACAGGAAGCAACTGAATTTCACAATGTCGTCGCCTTTGGTCGTACGGCGGAAGTCATCGCTCAATACTGCAAAAAAGGTCGCCCGATTTTCATTGAAGGACGCCTCCAAACACGCTCGTGGGAAGACAAGGAGAGCGGGAAAAAGAACTACCGTACTGAGATTATTGTTGATACGTTCCAGTTTGGCGCAGACGGAGGGAAGGGTGCATCAGGAGCCAGTACTGCCGCTTCTTCAGCACACGAGGAGCACGCGGCGCCTACGGGCGATGAGGGCGACATCAAGTATCCCGATGAAGAAATCAATCCGGAAGACATCCCTTTTTAATTATTGAACTATGGCATACCAATCTGAACGTGAAGAAATTGAGCTTAAGAAATTTATCGACTACAAAGACATTGCGTATTTGAAGCAATTTACCAATCCGCACGCAAAAATTCTCGCAAAGAAGCGTACCGGTATTCCTGCAGGTAAACAGCGAGAGATTACCCAGGCTATCAAGCGCGCTCGATTTATGGCGCTTCTCCCGTACATCGCCGCCTAACACCCGCGTACAAAAAAATAAAAACCGCCCTTCGGCGGTTTTTATTTTGCAGAATGTCTTTAGGATTTCGTCACTCGCTCCGTATACGTCCCCGAATCGGTATTGATGCGAATCACGTCTCCCGTATTGATAAAGAGTGGTACGTTCACTTTGGCGCCCGTCGAAAGCTCGACGAGTTTGCTCCCGCCAGAGACGGTATTTCCTTTCACGGCCTGCGGCGCATTTTTAACTTCGAGATCCACTTTCACCGGTATTTTAATCGTCATAGGTTTTTCCTCGTAGGTCAGCACTTCAACGACACTATTTTGCGCGAGCCACTGTACCTGATCGTGCACCAGTCCTGCATCGAATGAGAAACGATTTTTCGGATTTCCTTCTTCGGCAAACCAGCTCTCTTTTCCGTTGCTGTAGAGATAGACGGCCTGCAGGCGATCGGTCTCTGCTTCGGTGACGGTTTCATTTTGGTGAAAGGAAATTTCAATAACCTTTCCGCTCACGAGCTGGCGGAGCTTTGTTTGGTTGACTGGCTTTCTCATCTGCATACGAAAGATATGAGAAGAGAGCACCTCGTACGGTTCATTATTGTAGTTGATAATGACCTTCGGCAGAATTTCGCTATAAGAGAGTACAGACATGGGTTGAAACTAATTGGTAATGAATTTTGTTATAAAAAGTACCGCTTCAGGCGGTTTACTGTATGCTAGCAGACATAATGACTTTTTCAAGTTTTGCCGAAGAAAGCGAGTCGCTCTCTGATACGGAGCTTATTTCCCGTTCAAAACGCGAGCCCGGGCTCTTCGCGGTCTTGGTTCGCCGGCATGAAGCGGCGCTCCTGCGCCGCGCACGGAGAATTCTGTGGAGTCCTGAGGATGCTGAGGAGGTGGTGCAGGATGCATTCGTCAAAATGTACCTCTATGCGGACACGTACCAGGTACAGGAGGGCGCAAGCTTCTCTTCATGGATGTATATGATTCTCAATCGCGTTGCCTATACGAAATATACGAAACTCCGAAAAGAGGGAGTGTTTCGTACGGAGCTTACGCCGGAACACTATGAGTCGCTTCCTGATGCGGGAATAACCTATCTCGAAGATCTTTCTATACGAGATGAAGTTGTGAATGCACTCGCGAAACTTCCTGAAACCGCGGCAAGAATATTGCGGTTACAGTTTATCGAAGGGAAGAGCCAGGAGGAGATTGCCCAGTCAGAAGACCTCTCTATTCCGGCAGTGAAGACACGCGTGCATCGCGCAAAGAAACTCTTCAAGAAACTCTATGAAAAACAACACCATGACTGATACAGCTCCTCGTTCACCTATCGAACAGGCAGTGATGCGCCGTGTCCGCCGCATCCGCTTCTTGCGTCTTATTTTTTCAAACACCACACTAGCCTTCGCGGTACTGGTGCTTGCGGTATGGGGTATCGGAAGGGAGGTATGGGTTGCGCGCGTTCTCCAAAATGCACCAACAAACATAATGGATCTCCCTAACTTCTACGTTGCGGCCTTTCGTCACACACGCCTCATCGTGCAAGTGCTCACCCTTTCTACGCTTGCCTCGCTCGTCTACGTTGCACGCGAAAGCGCCCGACTGGTATCGAGTGTCATCTTCGGTCGGTTTACGCCGATTGGTTAGTTCTCGGCAAGTTTTACTTTGATTTGCTTGAGGAGTTCTTTCGAGATGTCTTTATTTTCTCGTAAGAAGGTGCGTGAAGCATCGTAGCCACGTCCGAGCGCTACCTCGCCGAATTTATACGAAGCACCTGATTTCTGGACCAGGTCATACTTCTCTCCGAGAGCGAGAAGTTCACCCTCCTTGCTGATGCCTTCGTTATATAAGAGATCAAATTCGGTTGTTTTGAAGGGAGCGGCGACTTTATTTTTTACTACTTTTACGCGCACGCGTCCGCCGACAACCTCTTCGCCTTTTTTGATAGAGGCGATGCGCCGGATATCAAGCCGTACGGAGGTATAAAATTTCAACGCTTTACCGCCGGGGGTAGTTTCGGGGTTTCCAAACATCACGCCGATTTGCATGCGAATCTGGTTGATAAAAATAACAATAGTCTTACTTCGTGCGGTGATGGCGGTGAGCTTTCGAAGCGCCTGGGACATGAGGCGCGCTTGCTTGCCCATGTGCTGTTGACCCATCTCTCCTTCAATTTCATCGCGCGGGGTGAGAGCGGCAACCGAATCAACGACGATAATGTCGACATTCCCGCTCCGTACCAAACTTTCGACGATATCGAGCGCCTGTTCTCCCGTATCTGGTTGCGAGATGAGAAGTTCCGGAAGCTTCACCCCAATACGCCGTGCGTACTCCGGATCAAGCGCATGTTCCGCGTCAACGAAGGCGGCGACGCCGTCAGCTTTCTGCGCTTCGGCGATTGCGTGGAGGGCAAGGGTCGTTTTTCCGGAGGACTCAGGGCCAAATATTTCGATAATACGTCCGCACGGAAGACCGCCTACGCCAAGAGCGGCATCGAGTCCGATAGAGCCGGTTGATATTGCTGGGATTTTTTGGGGCGTGCCGGCACCAAAAACGGTAATCGCCTCATCGCCAAATTTCGTTCGGATGTCTTTCAACGCCTGATCAATTGATTTCTGTTTTTCGGTCTTGTCAGTGCTTGCCGCAGTCACAGTTTTAGATACTTTTGTTTTTGTTGGTTTTTTGAATGCCATACGGTTAAAAATTAATCAGGGACGAAGACGGAACGAGTAGTAGTAATGTGCCTTCCAAACTGGTCAGTAGCCACAAAGGTAAGTATAGACCCTCCACGAGGGAAGGTAAGGGTTGACGAGAAAGAACCATCGGTGTCATGGAGGACTTGCGTGCCGTTGAGGGTCAGCAGTGCGATACGGTTTGCCGTACCGGAAATGGTAACAATGCCATCAGGGTACGCGGCATAGTCGCGAGGAGATTGGATAGAGAGCGTCGGACCGGCAATAAGCGGCCATGCTTTTACAAGTCCGTACGAAACGAAGAGGAAGAGAACGATACCGATAAGGGAGCGGGCGAGCATAAAAGGAAATTAGAAGGTATCGGTATCGTCATCTTTTTCCACCTCTGCGCCCGACCCGGCGACCACGGTAAGTATTTCGCGCGGCTTCGATCCGTCTGCCGCACCGATAACGCCCTTCGCTTCGAGCACATCCATCAGTCGGGCGGCTCGCGAATAGCCGATTTTCAGTTTTCGTTGCAGGTACGAAGTTGAAGCGCGTCCCGCTTCCTCAACCGTCGTGCGCGCCTCCTCATACAGATCATCATCAATCTCATCATCATCAAAACTTCCGTTTGCGAGCCCAATGACATCATTTGGTTCGTTGGGCGTACTGGATCCGTTCCCTCCAAAATCGATACTGGAGAGATCGCCGGCATTGTGGCTTTTAATGTAGCTCACCACTTTCTTTACCTCGCTCTCGCTTATGTAGGCAGTTTGGATGCGAACCGGTTTCTGCATGTCGCTACTTAGATAGAGCATGTCTCCGGCGCCGAGAAGTGACTCTGCGCCCGAACCGTCAATAATCGTGCGGGAATCGATTTGCGAAGCAACCTGGAGCGCCATGCGTGTCGGTACGTTTGCCTTAATAAGACCGGTAATGACGTTGACCGATGGTCGCTGAGTAGAGAGTACGAGGTGAATACCGACCGCGCGGGACATCTGAGCGAGTCGGACGATAGACGATTCAAGTTCGCGCGGATAGCTATGCATAATATCGGCAAGTTCGTCGATGACAATGACAATATAGGGAAGTGCTTCCGGCATCTCTTTGACACCTCGCTTCTTTGCCGGCTCGAATATGGTGGTGTGGTAGGACTCGATATCGCGCACCTGTTCTGCTTCAAGAATGTTATAGCGGCGCTCCATTTCCTTGGCGGCCCACTTGAGCGCAAAGATTGTTTTCTTCGGATCGGTGATGACGGGAGTAAGGAGGTGCGGGATACCGTTATAGGCAGTGAGCTCAACTCGTTTTGGATCGATCATAATAAAACGCAATTGGTTCGGGCCGTTTCGATAGAGCAGGGAGGTAATGAGCGCATGAATAGCAACCGACTTCCCGCTTCCCGTTGCGCCGGCGACCAGTCCGTGCGGCATCTTTGCAATATTGACGTAGTGGGGCGTGCCGGTGATATCGCGTCCCAGCGCGGCGAGAAGCGGTTTGGTACTCTCGGTCCATTCCTTTGAAGAGAGGAGACCGCCGATGCCGACCATTGCTTTTACGGTGTTCGGCACCTCGATGCCGACCAGTGACTTTCCGGGAATCGGCGCTTCAATGCGCACTGGGTGGGCCGCAAGTGCGAGTTCAAGGTTGTTTGCGAGCGAAACTATTTTCGATAGAC
>DATKTB010000045.1:0-7768 GCA_035531355.1 Minisyncoccota bacterium
GGCCCTACATCACTATTTATATTCACAACGGCACTGCCTCTATCCCTATAGAAGCATTGGTAGATTCTGGTTCTGACGGCATGGTGATACACGCGGGTTTAGCAAAAGATTTGGGAATTGATTCGGATAAATGCCCACGCAAGAGTCTGGGTGGTGCGACAGGTTTGAAAGAAGGCTTCACTGCCGATGTCTCATACGAGGTCGATGGTTTTCCAAAAGAGACTATAGAGACGAAGGCGATATTTATACCGGATCTGCCAGTTGCTTGCCTTGTCGGGCAAGAAGATTTGTTTAAAAGATTTATCGTCCAGTTTGAGAAGAGTAATAACGTACTGAAGTTATCAAAAGTCTCAAAGTAAATGACGAAGAGGTCTCTTCAGTTGGAGATTTTAATGTAAGGTAATTACAGAGGTTCTGTGAAGTGTGACTTCACAGAACACCAAGCAGAACGCCGCGCTTTAGCGCGGCGTTCTGCGTTTTGAAGGATGTGGTATAATGCACATATTATGGCTTTCAAAAATACTTTGCGAAGCGGTCAAGTGCGCAATGTCATCTTTCAAGAGGAAGGATCTTTCTATGGTGCCGCGCTCGAGTTCAATATTGTCGAGCAGGGTGACAGCCCACAGGAAGTGATGCTCCTCCTTGATAATGCGGTGAAAGGGTATGTGGAGTCTGCACAGAAAAATAAACTCTCTATCTCAGTTCTGAATCAAGAAATTGATCCTGCATATGAAAAGCTTTGGAACATCGGCCAGAAAGGTACCGGGAAAGGAAGTCAGCATATTTACAGTACCTCGTCACAGCAGATTGCTGCTCTCGGGGCGTAGAGAGATATGTCACGCGGCCTCAATAATTGGAGCGCCGCGGATGTTATAAAATTTCTTCGAGAGAATGCGTTCGTCCATTCGCATACACGGGGGAGCCATTTTTATTATGTAGGCAAAATAGGGAATCGCAGTCGGCAAGTCTGTGTTCCTATTCACGGCAAGAATGCCGCCATCCATCCGAAGACCTTAAAAGGCATCATTCTCCAGTCGGGAATCCCAGTCGGCACGTGGCTCACGCGATAGGTTGGGAAAGTTTAACTTTCCCAACCTGCAGCAGAGCGTCCAGCTTCGCGTGGCGTTTGGTGTTTTGGGTGGTGTGGTATAGTTCTTTGTAATATGCAGGCTGACGATATGGCAAAGAAAATCGCGCGATGGGTGGCGCTTGCTGGCCTCTTTCTCATCCCTTTTACGCCGCTCCTTATCGCCAATAGTTACTTCTTTCCGTTTATCACTGGCAAAGCGTTTTTCTTCCGGATTCTTATAGAAATAATTGTCTCAGCTTGGGTAGTGCTCGCGTTTCTCGATAAAGAATATCGCCCCCGCTTCTCGTGGGTAGGGATGGCCGTTATCGCCTTTGTGGCATGGATGTTCTTTGCCGACCTTTTCGCGGTAAATGTTGCCAAGGCATTTTGGAGTAACTTCGAGCGTATGGAGGGATGGGTACTTCTCATTCACTTGCTCGGTTTCTTTTATGCGGCGAGCGCCGTACTGCGCGTCGAGAAGAAATGGCGCGCTTGGTTCCTTACGTCGCTTGCGGCATCACTACTTGTTTCGGGGTACGCACTTCTCCAACTCGCGGGAGTATATGCGATACACCAAGGCTCGACACGCATCGATGCCACGCTCGGCAATTCTGCTTACCTCGCTATCTACTTCCTATTTAATGTATTCATTGCGCTCTGGCTCGCACTCACTGAGAAGTACACATGGCTCAAGTGGTCATTGGTCGCTGTTGCCGTGCTGGAAGCAGTATTAATTTTCTTTACGGAGACCCGTGGTACGGTCCTCGGACTTATTGGTGCGCTCGCACTCGCGGCACTGCTCACTGCATTCACGGCAGGGAAGCACGTTCGTCGTCTTGCGGCCTGGGCACTCGTACTTATCGTACTTTTGAGCGGTAGTTTCTACCTCGCACGCCATACTTCTTTTGTACAGGATAATCATGTGCTCCAACGCATCGGGTCTATCTCACTCGCGGATGGTTCGACACGCTTCACCATATGGCACATGGCCCTTCAGGGAGTCGCGGAGCGTCCGATAGTTGGCTGGGGTCAAGAAGGATTCAATTATATTTTCAATAAATTCTATGACCCTTCACTCTATGCACAGGAAGCGTGGTTCGATCGAGCACACAATGCCTTTATCGACTGGCTCACCGCCGGAGGTATTCCTGCGTTCTTGCTCTATCTTTCTCTCTTCGGTTCTGCCATCGTTCTTTTGTGGCGGAGCTCAGAGCTTTCGCGTCCAGAACGGATACTCCTCACCGCCGCACTCGCCGGCTATGCGATTCATAATCTATTTGTATTTGATAATCTCTATTCCTATATTTACTTCTTCGCGATACTTGCGCTCATTGATTCGCAAGTGGGCCGACCATATAAAAAGTTTGAGGCACTACCGGCTATTTCTCCAGGAGATGGCGTGACGTACGCACTCCCCATCGCGACAGTCGTTGCGATCGGACTTATTTGGACGGTAAACGTTCCCGGGATGACCGTTGCTACGAATCTCATCACCGCGCTCTCACCCTCACCCGCAGGCATTGAAGCCAATATCGCCGCATTTAAAGATTTGGCGGCCAATCCTTCCTTCGCTGCACAAGAAGTTCGTGAGCAAATCGTGAGTTTCGCCGCATCGGTTGCACAGAGCACTACGGCTACTAATGCACAAAAACAGGAGGCCGTCGGACTGGCAATAAGTGAGATGCAGAAGCAGGTTGCCGCGTACCCACTCGACGCCCGCGAGCATCTTGAACTTTCCTATGCGTATCGCTCTGGAGGGGATTACGCCGATGCGCTTAAAGAAGTAAAAATTGCGCTCACGCTTTCCCCGAAGAAAGAACAGATTTGGATTGAAGCAGGAAGTCTCAATTGGAATCTCGGAGATATGAAGGCGGCACAAATAGATTTCAATACCGCATACGCACTCGGTCCTTCATTTGTGGCATTGGCGCCCTATGCAGCTGCAGGGGACATTGCCGCGGGTGACATCACCGATGCTAACAAGGTTTTGATTGGTGCGTACGGCACAACAACGGTTGATAGTGATGTGCTTGCGGTGGCATATTACCAATCGAAGGATTGGCAACCGCTTATCACTATTTGGAAGATGCGCGCCGCAGTACCGGGAGCAAGCATACAGACTTGGTTTGGACTTGCCGCCGCCTACTACGCAGCTGGTGACAATGCAAACGCAATCAAGACGATTCATACCGCCGTTGCGCTGTACCCTGATGCCGCCGCTTCCGGTGCGGCCGCTATCGCACAGATAAACGGAAAGCCTGCAGGGAAGTAACATACGTATCGATGGAAGTGCAGAACTCACTCCCGCTCGCACCTTTTACAACCTTTCATATCGGTGGGCCAGCACAACTCTACATCGAAGCATTTTCAGAAGAAGAGATACGGGACGCTCTCGCGCATGCGCACGCGAGCGGCCTTCCCGTTTTTATACTCGGTGCCGGAAGCAACGTACTCATACCTGACGCGGGGGTTGCCGGAGTCGTACTACGAGTGATGCTTCGTGACATTACTATAAACGCCCTCGGGAAGGATGTATTTCTTATTGCTGGTGCAGGTGCACCCTGGGACACCGTCGTTACTGTTGCGGGCGCGGAAGGACTTTTCGGCATTGAGAATCTTGCGGGTATTCCGGGAACCATGGGCGGTGCCGCTGTGCAAAATATCGGCGCATACGGCGCAGAATTTTCAAACGTATTTGCGTACGCCGATGGTATTGATCGCGAGACCGGCGACGCATGGCGTGTCACCGGCACTGACGCGCAGTTCGCCTATCGCTCCAGCTTTTTTAAGACCCATCCTGAATTTATTATCACGCGCGTTGCACTGCGTCTTTCAAAGAGCGCGCCTCTCTCGCTTGCTTATGCAGATCTTATCCGTGCACGCGAGCAGGGTGTCGTACTCACCACGCCGCGTGCTGTCGCTCATGCGGTGCGTGCGATTCGCGCACAGAAATTTCCATTGCTTTCGAAAGAGGGAACCGCCGGGTCGTTTTTTAAGAACCCCATTATTTCGCAGGAGCACGCGGCCAGGCTGATTCAAAAATTTCCAAATCTCCCCGTCTTTCCGCAAGATACCGGCGCTATGAAAGTGTCGCTTGCGTGGATTCTCGATCACGTCCTCGCACTCAAGGGGTACGAGAAGGGTCGTGTGCGACTCTATGAACAGCAACCGCTGGTTCTGGTGGCGCGCACTGGTGCGACGGCTCATGACGTTACTGCACTCGCTGATGAAATCAGTGAACGCGTTTTTTCCGCAACAAACATTTCAATTGAACGCGAAGTAGAAATATTTGGTGAACGCAGATAACTTTTATAAAAAATATTTTTTTATTTTTTATAAAAGTTATCCACACATATATTTTTTTATCGTACGCAAAAGTTTTTTACGCGCAATAATATCTATTAGAAACGTTTGTGCGTGAAAATTATTTCATACACAGGCGGGTCGACTTATCAGTCATCATTTCTAATCTTCAACCACCATGGCCGCAAAAAAGAAACGAAAGGCAGTAAAGAAAACTGCAAAGAAAGCAGTAAAGAAGACTGCAAAGAAAGCAACGAAAAAGCGCAAAGCTGCAAAGAAGCGCAAATAAGCCACGAACGTTTCGTGAAAGAAAAACTCTTGCTCTCGTGCGGGAGTTTTTCTTTTTAGACTAGAATGTCGAGCTATGGTATAGTTCATTGCTATGTTCAGTCTCTCTCGATTTTTTACAAAAAACCAATCCGCGGCCTTTTTAAAGGTCGCGGCGCCAATCGTCGATGCCACCAATCGCTTTTCTGAGGAGTTTACCGCCCTCACCGACGAGGATATCCGCGCACGGCTTCTTGCGGTACGCACGCGTGCCACTGCCGCGGGAGTAACGGCAGAAGAGGATATTCCGCTTGTGTTTGCACTCGTCCGCGAAGCTTCGCGCCGCACGCTCCGTCAGCCGCATTTCGATGTGCAAATTGTGGGCGGTCTCGCGCTTCTGCAGGGGAAAATCGCCGAGATGCGTACCGGAGAAGGGAAGACGCTTGTGGCGACGCTTCCTGCGACTTTCCATGCACTCGCTTCTCGGGGGGTACACGTGGTCACCGTAAATGATTATCTCGCCCGTCGTGATGGTGCATGGATGGGACAAGTGTATGACTACCTCGGTCTCTCGATCGGTGTGGTGACGAGTACCGGCGCCTATCGGTATGATTCGTCACACGTTGCGAAAGAAGAAGATGCCGACCGTGACGCGGAAGGTTCGTTTAAGGTTTTTTATGATTATCTCCGCCCGGTCTCAAAAGGAGAAGCGTATGCCGCAGACATTACGTACGTGACGAATAACGAACTGGGCTTTGATTATCTTCGCGACAATACGGCGTATGACGCATCGCAGATAATGCAACGCGGTCACCACTACGCGATTATTGACGAGGTCGACTCAATTCTCATCGATGAGGCGCGCACCCCACTTATTATTAGCGGACCGGCTGGAGATTCACAAAAACTGTATGAACGGTTTGCCAGTATCGCGCTCGCCCTTCACGAAGGTCCGGACTATTCAATTGATGAAAAACAGAAAGCGATTCAGCTTACTGAAGAGGGTATTCATGCGGCCGAAGTCGCGCTCGGTATTGAAAATCTCTATGCCGAAGGAGGAATGAAATATGCACACCATCTCGAAACGGCGGTACGTGCACAAGCGCTCTTTCATAAGGATAAGGAATATATCGTCCGTGATAATGAGATTGTGATTGTCGATGAGTTTACCGGCCGTTTACAGCCGGGTCGTCGTTGGTCAGAAGGTCTCCACCAGGCGATAGAAGCAAAGGAAGGAGTGTTAGTTCGGGAAGAGACACGAACCTACGCGACGGTCACGTTTCAAAACCTTTTCCGCATGTATGAGCGGCTCGCCGGTATGACGGGTACCGCGCTCTCCTCAGAAGAAGAATTTTATACCGTGTATGGGCTTGAGGTCGTTGTGGTGCCGACGAATAAACCGATTGCGCGTAAAGATTACGATGATCTTATCTTTCAAACTGCCGCCGGGAAGTATCGTGCGGTGGCGCGTGCAGTGAAGGAGCGACACGTAAAAGGTCAACCGGTACTCGTCGGTACGGTCTCTATTGAAGATAATGAAATAGTCAGCGCGTTCCTTTCGAAGGAGGGCGTGCCACACGAAGTTTTGAACGCAAAGAACCATGAGCGCGAAGGCGAGATTATCGCCGGAGCAGGAGAAAAGGGGCGGGTTACGGTTGCAACGAACCTTGCCGGTCGCGGAGTCGATATTAAGCTTGGTGGTGCGCTCCCGACGAGTGAGGAACGCAATGCGGTTCTTTCTGCCGGCGGTCTTGCCGTTATAGGTACCGAACGTCATGATGCTCGCCGTATTGATGACCAGCTTCGCGGACGATCCGGACGTCAGGGCGATCCGGGTGAGACGCGCTTCTACGTCTCTCTAGAGGATAAACTTATGCGTGTTTTTGCCGCGGAGACTTTGAAAAAAGTCATGGGCCGTTTTGGCATCCCTGAAGATGAACCTATCGAAAGTGGAATGATTACAAAGTCTCTCGAGACCGCACAGTCACGTATTGAAGGTTTTAATTTTGATTCTCGCAAACAGGTTCTTGCGTATGACGACGTCATGAATACGCAACGTCTTGCTATCTACGCGCGCCGCCGTGCGGCACTTACGGGAAGCGATGCTGATATAGATACGTTTATTCATACGCTTATCGAGAGCAGTGCCGCTACTCCTATCCTTTCGGAAACATCGAGTGCCGAAAAAGGCACAGTGCTCACTCTTGAAGGACTTGAAGAAAAGAAACGAGAATTAGGAAGTACTTTTACGCAGACGGCACGACACTTATTCCTGCAGGTGACGGATATGTTTTGGCTTGAACATCTGGAGACCATGGATTACCTGCGGCGCGCCGTATCGCTCCGTGCGTATGGCCAGCGGGATCCTCTTATCGAGTATCGCCGAGAAGGCCTCCAACGCTTCCGTGCACTTGAGGAGAGCATTAACAACGCGATTCTCGAGTCACTGCCGCGCCTACAAGGTACCGATGAAGCTCGTCTTCGCGCTGAAGAAGAAAAGACTCGTGCACGTATCCTCGCCGCCGGAAAAAGTGAGGCAGGCGGGGCACCTCCTCTCCAGAAGTCTTCTGCCTATGGCCGTAATGATTTCATCACTATTAAAAAAGGTGATGCAACTCAAACACTCAAGTTTAAAAAAGCCGAACCGCTTCTCCAGGAAGGGTGGGAAATCATACCGCAAAAATAATATGGCTTTTGTTGATCAGGTAACCATTCATGCCTCGTCAGGCCGCGGAGGCAACGGGGTGATTCGTTGGGCACACACGAAGACGAATGCGCACGGCGGACCGTGTGGCGGCAACGGTGGTCGCGGAGGCGATGTCATACTTGTCGGCGAGCGAAATCTTTCCATACTTATGCGGTATCGAAATGAGAAGAAATTCCCGGCTGAACCGGGAGAAGCGGGGAAAGGCGATATGAAAAATGGCGCAAACGGCGCGGATAGTATTCTCCCTGTTCCCGTAGGAACCGTCGCACGTCTTATTGATACCGGAGAAGAGTATGAGATTACCAAGGAAGGCGAGCGCATTACTCTTTTTCACGGCGGCAGAGGAGGGCTTGGGAACGCACGTTTCAAAAGTTCAACAAACCAGAATCCATTTGAACAAACCAACGGGAAAGAGGGGAAGG
>DATKTB010000046.1:0-6271 GCA_035531355.1 Minisyncoccota bacterium
TGTTTGAGTAGTAGAGCTTACCTCTCCGCGATAGACTCCCTGTGCAAGGTGTGAGTCATGAATTTGTTCATACCAGGATCCAATGAGCGGAAGTTGGTCATTGTCTGCTTTGGAGAGAAGGAAAGAATGAAGTGGGGTGAATCCGATAAGGATACTACCAAGGACGCCTGTCACGAGTATCCACAAGAATATGCGAAGGAGGGGAAACCGGTATCCGAATTTGAAATTGCGCAAGAGAATTTCAAGCGCGATAAGAAGTAGAAACACGAGTAGGAGCGTACGCCAGGGGAACAGCGCAACAAATGCGCCGATTCCTTGCTCGCCAAACTCAAGGAGATAGTGGACGCCGCTTTCACGAACGCTAAAGAAGACAAAACTAAGTATAAAGAGCGAGGCGGCAAGTATGAGGAGGGATATGGCGCCGATAAAAATAGCTCGTATCGTGAAAAAGATACGTGAACGCATCGAAACATTTCCGGCATGGATTTTTTCGAGCACACTTTTCTGGATGTCATTTTCCTTCAACATATTTTTTTAGTGCGTTACGCGCTCGACTGAGCCGAATACCGACGGTCCCAATCGGGACGTGCAATACTTCAGCGATTTCTTGGTAACTGAGTTGCTCGATATAATAGAGGACGATAATTTCCCGATACATAGGTACGAGCGTATTCAATCCGCGATCAATTATTATTTTGGTTTGTGCACGCTCTTCATCCCCGGCAGGATCAATTTCATATGCGGCATGTGCGCCGAATGCATCGAGATCGACCGTGATGAATGGTTTTCGACTATTGCTCCGGAGTGCATTCACGAAAAAATTATGAGCGATACGATATATCCAGGGCGAGAATGGCCGCGAGACATCGAAGCTTTGGATATTTTGGTATGTTTTGATGAATACATCTTGTACCACGTCTTCGATAGGGGCGTTCTCGGAGAGAAATCTTCGCCCGTAGCGGAGTAGTTTGGGTTGGTACCTGCTCATTAATACACCAAATGCCGCCTCATTCTTTCCTTGGACGAGCGCGGCAAGTTCCTCATCGGTTTTCTGAAGCAACGCATCCATCGTACGGTAGTATACCGTGTCCAGGGAAATATTCTTTCAATTTTGGTGTAGTAATGGTAGTACTAGGGAGGATATATGAAACAAAACCATCATCATGCACATCCTGAAATATGGTTTCGGCCAAGCCCATCACTGTCTTTCGAAGTTCTTTCGAAGTTCTTTGTTGGTGAAGAAATAACGGCAACGCCTCGTTTCGGGAAAAGAGATGAAACACATCCGAAAGGCTATGTTCCCGGGACCGTGGCAACACTGCGTTTATTTGATGACGCACAACAGGAACAGATACAGAGGCAGGTGCGTATTACCAAGATTGTGGCAAAACCAATCCAGGATTTCTCACCGGAGGAACTGAAAGAAACTAAATATCATTCACTCGAATCGATACGAGAGGATCTTTCTTTTTTCGAAGGGAGGCCCGTTCACGCAAATGACATTATCACTCTTGTGACATTCGCACCCGCTTCGTAAAGGAGACAAAATTATGAACATTGACATTACGACACTTACGCATCAGGGAACAGTCCGTATCGCCACGTTACCTCCGGCCAATTGGCACGACAATGATCCGGCACTATTTTTGAC
Source organism: Minisyncoccota bacterium (assembly GCA_035531355.1). GTDB lineage: Bacteria > Patescibacteriota > Minisyncoccia > Phycocordibacterales > Phycocordibacteraceae > C7867-001. The sequence continues at coordinate 1,652 of DATKTB010000046.1, forward strand.
GACACCGCTCATTGCTGAAGATTATCCGGCAAAAACGGCCGTGATGTGGAATGCGGCATATGCGGCATTCGACATGTATAGCCGAAACATGATGCTGGTTGCGAATCCAAAAGATCTGGCGGAAATCACTCGCGTCTTTCGGTCGGACAGTCGCTACCAGGGCGGCGGTGCGGGCGTTGGTTTCAAGGAAGCAATCATCCCATACCTGGATGACGTTACACCGCTTGCAAAAGCCATGGGAGCGGTCAACATCGTTAAAAAAGTCGACAACCGACTTGTGGGCGACAATACCGATGGTGTCGGGTATGCGCGAAGTCTCGAGGCGCTTCTTTTGGTCAATGGAATTCCACTTACCGATGCGCACGTCATCATACTCGGAGCTGGTGGTTCGGGTCGTGCAATTGCATTTGCGCTCGCCGATGGCGGCGCACGATTGTCGATCTTGAATCGGACTGAAGCAAAATCTCGTGAACTTGCCGATACGGTGAATCGTTATTTCAAAACAAATCGCGCGTTTGGCGGGGGAAGGGACGTACTTCCGGAAATCATTCGTGATGCACATGCGATTGTTTCAGTCATCGATGATGCCGAATCACCGCTGGACGCGTACGCGACCATTGGTGACATGGTACTTCCGGTAACTGACGCTTCAATTGAACAAAATCGTTTGACTACGGAAAAACTTCTGGAGAACGTGCCACGCTCAGTTATCATTTCGGATATTCGTATCCGGAAGGGGCCGACGGCGATGCTTGCCCAGGCACAAGCGCTTGGTTTCACTACGCTCGATGGTATACCGATGGTCGTGAACCAAGGAGTGGCGGCTTTCTGGTGGTTATATGGTGATACACTTACCGTACACGGCGTAACGCAAGCAGACGTGACAAATGTTATGCGCGATGCGGCAGGACTCTAATACACGCGACGGGGCCTTGGCCGACTTAGAAATAAGTCGGCCTTTTTTATTTGGTTGACGGGAGGAGGTTCGTCGGAGTTCCTGCTTCAAAAGCGGCAATATTCTCGGTCGTGGTGGTGAGAATTCGTTCAACAGCGGCAGTGGTGTTGAAGGCGAGGTGCGGGGTCACGATAACGCGCGGGTGTGTAATGAGATAGTGGTTTTCAAGGGTCACCTTCAACGCCGCCTCATTCGGATGCGGTGCAGTAAGCAGTATGGTTTCATCCGCAAGATCGCCTTCTTCTTCAAGTACATCAAGTCCGGCACCGGCGAACGTTCCATTTCGAAGCGCTTCGATAAGTGCTTCAGTTTCGACGACGGCACCCCGAGAGGTGTTGATGAGGTACGCACCTTTTTTTATGGTGCCTATATTTTCTGTATTGATGAGGTGGTGGGTGTGTGCGTTGTAGGGTACGTGGAGCGTAATGATGTCCGCTTGTGCAAGCAATTCAGCTAGGGATACGTAGGTAAAATTCTGTGCACGCGCAATTGCATCGTCCGGGTGCATATCAAATCCAATCACTTTCATGCCAAAACCATTTCCCATACGAATAACGTGCATGCCGATATGTCCAACACCGACAACTCCCAGTGTTTTCCCTTCAAGATCAAATCCCCGAAGATCAGTGGGGGAGAATAGGCCAGAACGTACTCGCTCTTCCGCCTCGGGAATACGGCGTGAAAGGGAAAGAATAAGCGCAAATGCAAACTCGGCGACCGTATTTTCACCGTACGAGGGAACGGTTGCAATAGCGACTCCGCGCGCCTGTGCCGCCGCAAGATCAATATGATCGAAACCGGTTGACCGGGTCGCGATAAGTTTTAATCCGGGGAAACGAGCCAGTTCCGCTTCGCCAATCGTTGAATCAATAAAAATACAGAGTACAGATGCCTCAGGATCAGTCAGCTCGGGATGCTCGGCAAGTGTGCCGGCATGAAAAATGATGGTTTCTTTTGGAAGTTTTGTACGGACGTATTCTTCTTCCCAGGGCTCACTCGAAAAGTAATGAATATTCATAAGGGTAGTATAAACTATCGGACGCAAATTTCTTAATAATTAGGCAGTTGCGGGCACTACCCAGTCCTGTACAATTTTCTTAAATTCGTGCGGTCGGGCCTCAAATCCATATTGGAATAAATGCCGCAAAGGACGGTACTCGGGTGTGTATTCATAGTGGCATCGCACTTCGCCATCGGTAAATATACGCACATGATACTGGTAGCGGAACCCATCCGTTCGTCTGAGGCTGATGAGCTCGTCGGTATCTTTCCATGCAACGAAATGATTTCCAAAACCCTGTTCGACCAAGAATGAAACAAATTCACGCGCAGTGCGTGCTGGGTCCAGTGTTCCTAAGAGAAAATTCTGCCGGCCACTGTGTCGCACAATACCAATAAAGGTTGATACATCACGCACATAGGGATGAATCGGCGTATATATTCTCCAAAACCAGTATTTACACTTATCAAGGAAATGAGTTGGATACGACATTCGGGATCGAGGAACGTCATTAATCCACGTAGGTTTAGAGGAACTCATGCAAAAATATCGTTACGCAGTCGCGCCTTTCTTTCGTGAGTAACACAACTTCTTGCAAAGGGGCGTAACAAATCGATCAAGACCCCATTGTCCGGCGACGCGGTGAGCGAGCATGATGCCAAGTGCCAGCAAGAGGAGTACCGGATTGATACTTACCGTTCCGGCAAATAAATAATTAAGATTCATAAAGAATCCAAAGAATGCCGCGGCGGCCGTGAAGAGGCCGACGATAAGTCCGAGTCCGACAAGAAGTTCTCCGACCGCAATGGCATTTGACCAGAAGACGAGGTGCGGAAGAATGGCCTGTTGCAGAAAAGTCGCATACCAAAGAGAGACATCGGGGTGCGCACCTCCGGTCTTGCTCATGGCTCCTTGGACAAATCCATACAAGGAAGCACCGGCAGTACTTCCAAACCATGCGGGATTCAATACCTTCTCCCAGCCAGCCGAAAGCCATTGCCATCCAAGGTAGATGCGGACAATCATCCAGAGAGGGGCGCTGAGAGGGTTGCTGGTGAAGAAGTGGGCAAAAGCAGACTGTTTAATCGTGTAGTCATTCATACTTCTTATTCTAGAATAAATAACATAAAATGTAAGTGTCGCATAGTGGAGTACTATGTCTCTATATGAAAAAAACACAGATTATTATGGGTATGCCGGTTGAGATAGAAATTATTTCTGACGACGCCGAAGCGGTGTTTGAAAGTGCATTTGCATACCTCACCTCGATTGATGAACGTTTCAGTACCTATAAAGAAACGAGTGAAATCTCGCGCATCAATCGTGGCGAGATAGAAAAAGGAAAAGAGAGTGATGAAATGAAAGAAGTATTTCGCATTGCACAAATGACAAAACAAGAGTCAGATGGACATTTCGACATACTTCGTCCCGATGGTCAGATTGATCCTTCGGGTATCGTGAAGGGGTGGGCGATACGCAATACGGCCGCGCGAATACGCGCGGCCGGCTACGAAAACTTTTTCCTAAACGTCGGTGGTGATATTGCGGTGAGTGGTACGGATGCTCTCGGGAAGGAGTGGAGTGTAGGGATTCGTAACCCATTTAATATTAATGAGATTGTGAAAGTCGTGTATCCACGTGGAAAAGGTGTCGCAACCTCAGGCTCCTATATTCGTGGGGATCATATTTATAATCCCCACAACCCCACCGAAGAATTGCACGACCTGGTGAGTCTTACGGTCATTGGTCCCGACGTGCTTGATGCTGATCGCCATGCCACGGCAGCATTCGCGATGGGGAAGGAAGGTATCAATTTCATTGAACGGCTCCCCGGATTTGAAGGGTATGCTATTGATGCACACGGCATTGCGACTATGACGAGTGGTTTTATTGCGTACACGGAGCTTTAAAATACTCACCAGACGTAGCGCAAAGAAATGAGGGGAGATAGACACGCTATAGACATAGTGCAATCATTAATGTATAATCACGCTAGATATTTTCATCGCAAATTAAGGAGACAGTGTATGTATCAGTGTAGCCCTTCACGGACCATTTCTTTCTTTGATGAGATCAATGGAAAGAGTATGGAGAATCTCGGCGGGAACCTCGGTAAGGCGGTGCTTACGAATGATGACAAATGGATCAGTCTGTTTTTATGCTCCGGCGGCGGTAATCTGAATCCAGCCTTTGCCATCTACGAGCTTGTTCGCCACATCCTTCGTCCCAAGCTCCAGACCGTGGCGCTTGGTCAGCTCGGCTCTATCGCACCCTTGTTGTATCTGATGGGTGATCATCGGGTGATCACACCGGAGACGACGCTATGGTTTCATCACGTATATCAAAGCTATGGAGAAAAGACTCGAATCAATACCCTCACAGCCGAACGAGTGGGTAAAGAGCTTCTCCTTCAGGAAGAAAAGTATTTCCGTATCATCGAAGAAAGGACGTGTGGTAAAACCACCAAGAGAGAAGCTCGATCTCTTCTTCGCAATGAAAGGACTCTTAGTGCGAAGGATGCCGTCAGACTGGGCTTCGCTCATGAAATAATCTCTATCAAGGATCCTTGTTGAATTGAAGTTCTTTTGTAAAAACGCCCGACTTGTCGGGCGTTTTTTTATTCCAGTAGTTTTATAACGTACACGGAGTAATAATCGATTCTTTT
>DATKTB010000047.1:0-8278 GCA_035531355.1 Minisyncoccota bacterium
CCGCCAAATCGGCGATAAACGTATCAGTTGTTTCTCCGGATCGATGCGATATAAAAGGTTTCCATCCCTGCTTTTTGGTAAGCATAATAGCCTGAATTGTCTCAGTGACCGTTCCGATTTGATTCGGTTTAATTAAAACTGCATTGACTGCCTGTGCCTCAATCGCCATGGCAATTCTTTGCACATTCGTCACCAGCAGATCATCGCCAACAATAATCGTTTCTGTTCCCATTTTTTGCGTCAGTGCCGTAAACCCTTCCCAATCATCCTGCGCACAGCCATCCTCAATCAGCATGAGCGGATACCGAGCGGAAAGTTCTTGATACCACTTGATCAACTCGTCATGTTGAATATCCTCTTTTTTCCCCTGTATTTTGAGATGGTAGTTACCGTCACTAAAAAAACTTGAGGCCGCCGCATCGATACCAATGTGTACCTGCTCGGTGGTATAGCCTGCACGCTGTATTGCCTGAACCATCAGATCGCAGGCCTCTTCATTGGAGGAAAGTTTGGGAGCAAAGCCGCCTTCATCGCCGACACTACTGGCATACCCTTTGTCTTTCAAAATATCTCGTAACGTATGGATGATTTCCGATCCGACTCGGATTTTTTCGTGTATGCTCTCGAAGGCAATGGGAGCAAGCATGTACTCTTGAATATCCAAACCACTGTCTGCATGCTTACCGCCATTTATGATGTTAAAGAGCGGTTGTGGAATGGCGTAATCCGATTGTCCGACCAATCCGCCGAGATACTCGTATACCTCACGTCCCTGTTCAAGTGCCTGTGCGCGGGCAAAAGCCAAAGAGACACCGAGAATCGCATTCGCACCCAGTCGAGACTTATTTTCGGTACCATCCAAATCAATGAGAAACTGATCCAGTTGTTCCTGTGTATATTCTTTACCCATCAACCCTTGTCGTATTTCACCATCTACTCGTTCCATCGCCTGATGAACGCCCCGGCCTCTATACCGGCGCATATCATTATCCCGTAACTCCAGCGCCTCGTGGATACCGGTACTTGCACCAGACGGCACTGAGGCGGTTGCGACGACCCCTCCTAACCCCAGTTCGACTTCAATAGTCGGTTCGCCGCGCGAATCTAAAATCTCTCGACTTTGTAGTGTGTTTATTTTTGCCATGAACGATAACGATTTTATTCAGTATACCATTACAAAAATCGCCCTTCAGGCGATTTTTGTTAACAGTTCTCGAAACAGAGTTACTTCTTAGCCTCTTTGAAAACAACACGCTTTCGCAGCGTCGGGTCGAATTTCGTAAGTTCAATCTTACGCTCAACCGACTTCTTGTTTTTGCGCGTCCAAATAACGTGCGGGGACTTTGTCGATTTGAGCTTAATGAGACGAATCTGTGACATGAGAGAAATGTAGCAGAAAGACGCCGCTTAGGCAACTGTCGCGGACTTTTTTGTGCGGACGGCATGCTTCTTTTTAACTTCAAAATGAGGCATGTCATTCTTGAGTGTTACCGTGACCGTACCCCCCTCAAGAAGCCCCTGGCTAACCATCAAGGACGCGAGCGGGGTGAGAATAGTCTCTTGGATAGTACGGCGGAGCGGACGCGCACCGTATTCGGGACTATACCCCTTCTCCGCAAGCCAGGTGTGCATCTGGGGATCTAAGTGGAGCGCGATACGCTTGTGGGTTAAACGTTTGACCACTTCCTCAACCTGATTATCGACAATGCGGGCAAGTGCCTCCTTCGCAAGCGGGTCGAAAATGATGATGTCATCAAGCCGATTCAAAAACTCAGGTCGGAAATGTTCCTTCAGCGCTTCCATGACTTTCTCTTTCGTCTCCTCATAGCGAGTCGCCTCGGTAGCATCGGCAGTTCCAAAACCAATGTGAGCAAGCTTATCGATGAATTCCCCCCCAATATTGCTGGTGAGCACAATAATGGTATTTTTAAAATTCACCTTACGGCCCTTCCCGTCCGTCAAATGACCCGAGTCAAGAACTTGGAGCAAGATGTTAAAGACTTCCGGGTGTGCCTTTTCAACCTCATCGAATAGGACAACCGAATACGGACGGTGACGAATACGCTCCGTTAACGTGCCGGACTCTTCATACCCAACATAGCCCGGCGGCGCGCCAATGAGCTTCGCAACCGAATGTCGTTCCATAAATTCACTCATATCAACTCGTACCAGCGCGTCAGGATCATTAAACATAAACTCGGCAAGTTTCTTCGAGAGTTCCGTCTTACCGACACCGGTTGGTCCGAGGAAAAGGAACGAACCTATCGGACGATTCGGATCGCTAATGCCGACGCGCGAACGCTTCACCGCATCAGTGACTTTTTTGACGGCAATATCTTGACCAATAATACTTCCGCGGAGCGCCTCTTCCATACGAGTAAGCTTCGTCGTTTCCTCTTCAAGCATGCGCGCGACCGGGATACCCGTCCAGCGAGAGACCACGGCGGCAATATCTTGTTCGGCAACTTCTTCGTTTAGCACCCGACGGGATTTTTGCAGTGTTTTCAAACGCTTCAGCTTTGTCTCAAGATCTTTTTGAATATGAGGGATTTTCCCATAGCGTATTTCCGCAACCGTACCCAAATCAGCAGTAGCTTCCGCATTGTCTGCCTGTATCTTGAGCTCCTCAAGTTCAGTCTTTGCCTGCCGGATACCCACCAAGACTTCTTTTTCATTCTTCCATTTGAGTTCAAGCTCACTTGTTTTCTCCCGCAAATCGGCAACGTCCGTATCAATAACTTTAATGCGTTCTTTTATTTCTTTTGCGTGTTCGCCTTCGAGATCTTTTTGAAGCGCCTGTCGTTCTATTTCAAGACGGCGAATCTTGCGATCCGTTTCTTCGAGAAAAGGCGGTTTATTTTCAAGAGCAATACGAAGTCCGCTGGCGGCTTCATCAATAAGATCAATCGCCTTGTCGGGTAAAAAACGATCACTAATGTATCGAGAGGAGAGTTCAACGGCGGCGACAATGGCACCATCAGTGATACGCACTCCGTGGAAAAGTTCGTACTTGTCGCGCAACCCGCGCAAAATAGCGATGCCATCCTCCAGTGAAGGTTCTTGGACAAAGACTGACTGAAAACGGCGGGTAAGTGCCGCATCTTTTTCGATGTATTTTTGATACTCTTTAAGCGTAGTCGCCCCGATGACACGAATTTCCCCACGCGAAAGCGCAGGTTTTAACATGTTTGACGCATCGAGTGATCCTTCGGCACCGCCGGCGCCAACCAACGTATGCAATTCGTCGATGAAGAGAATCACTTTCCCGTCGGCACGCTCAACTTCTTTCATCACATTCTTCATTCGTTCTTCGAACTCGCCTCGATACTTGGTACCGGCGATCATAAGTCCCAGATCGAGCGAGAGTAATTCCTTTCCTTTTAAAGACTCCGGTACGTCATGCGTCGCCATGCGTGCCGCCAGTCCTTCAGCGATAGCAGTCTTACCGACACCCGCTTCACCTATGAGCACCGGATTATTTTTCGTACGGCGGGCAAGAATTTGTATGACTCGATTGATTTCGAGATCACGACCAATAACGGGATCTAGCTTGTTCTCGGATGCAAGTTTGGTGAGATTGCGTGCATATTTAGCAAGCGCGCGAAAACGACGCGGTTCAGTTTCTTGCCCGTCTTTTGAGTTACGCAGTTCTTTTAATATGGCTATCGCCGCTTCTCGGCTTATTGAAAATCGCGCAAAGATATCGGCGGCCGGGCCCGGATGCTCGATAACCGCAAGGAAAAGATGCTCCGTGCCGACAAAAGCATCGTTCATACGCGCGGCAATTTTACCCGCAGTCTCGAGTGCTTGGGCAAGGTCGGGTGTCAGGTAGATTTGATAGGACGGGGAAAGTACTGAGGCGCTTTCAGGCGCTTCGAGATGTTCGATAACCGCATCAGCGAGCAGGGTCGTATCCACCTCCATGCGATCAAGCATCGAGAAAACGAGTGATTCTTCTTGCAGAACGAGAGCGGCGAGAAGGTGCAGTGGCGAAACGTGATTTTGTCCGCGCTCAATAGCGAGCTCATGAGCGCGTCGAACGGCTTCTTTTGCTTTTGTAGTGAAATTAGTAAAAGGAGGCATAGATAATAATAGATTACTGAAAATATTATTTTGCTGAAGCGGTCGAGGTTGCCGTCGTCGACGTTGCAGTCAAAAGTGCAGTAATAACATTTGTTGTGATAAGAAAACCGGGAGTGCCGCCGGAGCTGATGCCAATAAGATTCCCGGAAAGATCGACCACCGCACTCCCGGTACCAATATCCGGTAAGGTCGTATACACGCCTTTCGTACTTACTCGAGCGACAATACCCGTCGAGGCTGAACCATCAGAGCCGAGCGCCAGCGCTGTTTCGCCGAGTTTCAAATCGCCCGAGGAGACAAGGATCGGAGAACTCATCTTAGGGAGCGTTGCCTCATCAGCGAAACCATAGACCACAATCCCCGCTCCTTCGTGCGCACGAGACGCTGGGACATAGGCACCGTTCGTAAATTGAATCAGCGCCTCTTTGGGCAAACCATCTTGTGCCGCGGTTACAACCGCACGGGACTTCGGAAGATAGGTGCCGATGCCGACGGCTGGAGTTGAGGTTCCCGTGCTCGCATCGTAAATGGCGACCGCGCGCGCGGCATCAGCACCGATAGCCGCGGTAACCAGATCTTGATTTGAAGGCGCGGGCGTCTGAACAGCAGTAACCGGAGCGGCCGCCGCCACGGTTTCAATCGTACGTTCGACCACACGATTGACCGTCTGAGTAACAAACGCCGGCGCATGGTCGAGCAACGAAACCGTCAGAATGCCGGTGGCAACTGAGGTCACGAAATTGACAAGAATCGTGAGAAGTATGAGTTGAGATTTTGAGAGTTCTTCAATGTCCATACACTAATAATGCTACCTCCGTCCACTGCTGTCAATAAACGCAACCGCCCGGATAAACGCGCGCGCAAAACGAGTGAAATCGCCAGGCCGTGCGGCAGGTCCCCATGAAATTCTTATCGTCGCTTGTGCTTTTTCAGAATCCCCCGTCAAGGCATACACGGCCCGAGATCCGGTCTCCGAGTCGGTCTCACAAGCGCTTCGGGTTGAGACCGCAAATCCAGCCTCATCCAGAAGCGCGACGAGATAGTCAGTATCGCGCCCGGGGAGCGATAGATTAAGAATAGAAGGCACCTGCACACGACCCTCTTGTATGAATACCTGTTGAATCGAACGGGTGATATCTTTTATAAGACGAGTGCGGTTACGGAGAGCTGATGCGCGAAAAACATCGCGATTGAGTGTCGCCTTCTTGAGTGCACGAGCAAAGAGCTGTGCTTGCTCGGGTGCCTCGGTGCCAGAACGCAACCCGCGCTCCTGCCCACCACCCTGGTACAGAGGTAGAAGAGGAATTGTTCGATGGGCAATAAGTACCCCTAGCCCCCGCATCACCTCAACCTTTGATGCATCAAAGGTCAGTATGTCGGCGCCGAAGTGATCCCGAGTTATTTTTTCAGTATGCGGGGATTGACTGGCATCAACATGCAACAGAATATGTCTTCCCTTTCGAGACGGTGAAAATTTTCCCGAAGCAGACGCCGTACGCACCACGTCGGCAACTTCCCGAGTGTTCCACACAACTCCCGTCTCACCGCATACCGCATCCATGGTCACCATGGCCGTCGTAGGTCGTAGTAGGCCTGCAAGAGCTTCCGTATCAACGCGATAGTCTGTAATTGGAAGTGCCTCAATCGTTACTCCCTCTTCTTTGAGAGCAGTGACATTCTCGACAATTGAGGCATGTGAACTGGGTAAGTACAAAACATGTATGTCCTGTTCTCCTGCTTTTCTGAGCGCCCCAATAACCCCCCGTATAGCAAGCGCATTACTCTCTGTTGCGCCGCTGGTAAAGATGACATCATCAGGCTGAACTTCGACAAGACGCGCTATCGTCGTTCGCGCTTCCTCTAACAATCCTTTTGCCTGTCGCCCTTCGGTATGCGCAGACGACGGATTCCCTGCCAGTCCCGCCGCCGTATCAAAATATATTCTCTTTTTCTTCCAGAACATACGCATATTCTACACGAACGTACCCCGAAACAGTATCGGGTGAATTGCAATTAAGCCATTTTTGTGATGAAATAGTGCCACTATGGCACAAGAAGCACGTCCACCCGTTATTGCCGTGATGGGCCACATCGATCATGGAAAATCATCACTCCTGGATTACATCCGGAGGGAAAACACGGTGGCGGGCGAAGCGGGTGGCATTACGCAACACGTTGCCGCCTACATTGCACTTCATAACGAGCGTTCCATGACCTTCCTTGATACGCCAGGACATGAGGCCTTCCGGACACTTCGAACACGCGGTGCGGCGGCGGCTGACATCGCCATTCTTGTTGTTGCGGCCGACGAGGGCGTCATGCCACAGACGCTCGATGCACTTTCTGCAATTAAAGAAGCGTCCATCCCTTTTATCGTCGCTATCACGAAGATAGATAAAAATAATGCTGATATTGAACACACAAAAATGTCACTCATCGAACAGGGGGTATTCATCGAGGGGATGGGAGGCGACGTCGGGTACGCGCTCGTCTCTTCAAAAACAGGTGAAGGAATTCCTGAATTACTTGATCTTGTTCTGCTTGCTTCTGATATTGAAGGGTTGTCTGCTGATCCCGCCCAGAAAGCAACCGGCTTCGTACTCGAGTCAACTCAGGACCAGAAGCGTGGTTCATCCGTGACGCTCATCATCAAAGACGGAACTCTCACGAAAGAAGGATTTATAGTCGCCGGTGACGCCTATGCCCCTATCCGTTTTATTGAAGATTTCCAAGGACAACGAGTTGAAGAAGCGGGTCCTTCAAGTCCGGTTCGAATTTCCGGTTTTAATAAACTTCCTGCCGCCGGATCTTTCTTTACTACAGTAAAAAATAAAAAAGAAGCGGAAAGTGCGGCACTCGAAAATGCAAAAATATCTGTTATCGCGAAGCACATCGACGTCGCCGACGGTACCGTATCGCTTCCTCTTATTGTGAAAGGAGATACGGCCGGTTCGATTGAGGCGATTGTCCACGAACTTGCGAAAATCACCCATGAACACGTAACTGTTCGCATTATCACCTCCGGAGTTGGCACCGTATCCGAAAACGATGTCAAGAAAGCGCACGCGTCGCATGCCACCCTTCTCGCATTCTGCGTCGGGACCGACGCCATCGCTCGCGAACTCGCCGAGCGTGACCATGTGACCATTCTTTCTTTCTCTATTATTTACGAACTTGCCGAACACGTACTGAAACTTTTGGAAGCCTCAGCGCCGGCCTCTGTTGCTGAAAAAGAATTGGGACGAGCAAAAGTGCTCAAAGCATTTTCTTCCAGTGCGAAGAAGCAGGTTTTGGGTGCTCGCTATATCTCGGGCATACTAACGCTTGGAAATCGCATCAAACTTATGCGTGGCGATGCTGAAATAGCTCGCGGAAGTATTACCAATCTTCAGCAGTCACGTATTGATGCAAAAGACATCCGTGTTGAGGGAGATTTTGGTATTGAAATTGAAACGCGTGAACCCGCACTCTACGGTGATGAGATTATTGCTTTTTCTATCCCTCTTTCATGAATCCTTCCGATCGAAAAGGGCGCGTAACCGAAATCATCAGCCGTGAAGCGGCACAATTTATTGCTCGTGAAGCCGGAGGCGATTCGCTCATTACGGTTATTCGTGCTGAATCCGCTTCCCACGGAGATCGCGTCCTGGTGTTTGTCAGTATTTTCCCCGAAGAAAAGATACCCGCCGCACTCGCTTTTTTGGAACGACACCGCGAAGCTTTCTCAAATCACTTGAAATCTCACGCACGCCTTCGCCCCCTCCCTCGAATAGATTTTCTTCTTGATAATCGCATCGACACCGGAACACCTCTTAAATCTTAGAGGCCAGAGCGGGAATCGAACCCGCGCATCGCGCTTTTGCAGAGCGCTGTGTTACCACTTCACCACCTGGCCATACCTGTATGGTAATATATTGCCACCGTGATAGCTAATACTGCTATCATACGCATACCGAACAAAACGATACGTGCACTGCCGGGGTGGCGGAATGGTAGACGCACAGGACTTAAAATCCTGAGAGAGCCTAAAAACCCTCATGTGAGTTCGAGTCTCACTCCCGGCACTTCTATACTTCTTGCGAGGAGGACGTTAGATCGTCACTTTATTAGGATTTTTCTTTTGGATAATATCGTAATGGTGGTGAAGATGAATAAGCTCGTTCCGTAACTTTCGAAATTCCTCTGAAACCATTGG
>DATKTB010000048.1:0-5334 GCA_035531355.1 Minisyncoccota bacterium
GCTTGAATAGTGGCGCCTAACCGTTGCAAACGGTTTACGATATCCTCGTAGCCGCGGTTAATACTGTAGACATTTCGAAGGGTCGAGTGACCTTTTGCACCGAGCATCGCGACGAGAATAATTGTTGCGGGACGCAGTGCGGGCGGACAAATAACTTCAGCCGCTTTTAAGGTCGTCGGTCCCTGAATTGAAATGCGATGCGGATCATGGAGATCGGTATGGGCGCCTAGTCGATCAAGATCGGTGTAATAAATAGCTCGTTTTTCATAGACCCAATCATGAATGAGCGTCGTTCCCTTTGCCTGTGTCGCAATGACCGCAAAAAACGGAAGATTATCGATATTAAGGCCGGGATACGGCCGTGCGTGTATTTTTTCAGGGAAGGCGCTGAGGGTCGATGGCTCAATATGAATATCCGCTAATCGGGTGATTCCATTTTCGGACAGGCGCTTGTTTGTCAGTGAGAATTGAAGCCCCATTTTTTCGAGAATGAGGGTCTCTACTTCGAGGAATTCAATCGGTGCGGCGGTAATGGTTATTGCGGAGTTGGTGACGATTGCCGCCGCCATAAAGAACATGGCATCAGTCGGATCTTCTGCCACCGTATACGAGACGTCGGTCTGTATGTGCGCTTTGCCGTGGATGGTGAGTGTTGTTGAGCCGATTCCTTCAACACCAATATCGAGCTTTTTCAAAAATCCACATACTTCTTGCACCTGATAATTCGCTGACGCGTACTTAATGATTGACGTTCCCGGTAATCGTGCGGCGGCGAGAAGCGCATTTATGGTCGCGGTATCGCTTGATTCGTACAAAATAATCTCTGCCGGAGTTAATTTCTTGTGGCTGATGTGGTACGTGTCGGAGTGCGCTTCTATCATGACGCCGAATTTTTCAAGTGCCATGAGGTGGGGACGTACCGATCGCAATCCGAGGGTACAGCCACCTGATTGCGGTAATTCAAATTTCTTAAATAAATGGATGAGCGAACCGATAAACATTAAAATACTGCGAGTTTTCATTGCCGCAACGCGGTCGATAGTTTCAAGCGTGATATTCTCTGGCGGCGTAATAACAACATTCATACCGTGCCATTCGACCGAAACGCCAATCGAACGGAGCACCTCAATAAGACGATGTACTTCTTCAATTTGCGGTACATGCTCAAGAGTCGTGACGCCCTGATTCAATAGTGAAGCGGCGAGAAGGGCAACCGCCCCGTTTTTTGACCGACTCGTCTCGACGACCCCCGAAAGCTTCTTTCCCCCCTCAATAATGAAATTCATTTCTCCTTGCATGCGAGGTAGTGTACCATTAAAGGCGATGTCATTCTTCTCTCCCAAACTGGGTATTGATCTTGGAACGACCAATGTTCTCGTTCTTTCCCCTGGGAAGGGGGTTGTTATCAATGAGCCGTCGGTCGTCGCCGTGAGTAAAGAGCGCGGAAGGCTCGGGAAGAATAAGATTCTCGCTATAGGCAGTGAAGCGAAGAAAATGGTGGGACGAACACCAGAAGATATTATCGCGTACCGTCCGATGAAGGATGGCGTTATCGCTGATTATCGTGTGACGGAAGCCATGTTGCGGTATTTTATGCGAAAAGCGTTAGGGTGGAATCCGTTTCGTCCAATCGTGTTGGTGTCTGTTCCTGCGGGAGTTACCTCAACTGAAAAGCGGGCGGTTATTGAAGCCGCGATGAAGGCGGGAGCAAAAAGTGCCTATGTGGTGAAAGAACCTATTCTTGCGGCTATCGGTGCGGGCATCCCGATTCATGAACCGATGGGACGCATGGTCGCTGATATCGGCGGTGGCACTATCGACGTTGCGGTGATTTCGCTGGGAGGCATTGTCGCTTCGACGTCAGTAAAATGTGCAGGAAATCGTCTGGATCGCGCGATCATTGATCATGTGAAGAAAAATTATAATCTCGCCATCGGCGACAAGATGGCTGAGGAAGTAAAAATACGGATTGGTGCGGCTGTGCCGATGACCGAGGAACTCACGATGCAAGTAAAAGGCAGTGACCTGGTGTCGGGATTGCCGCGCACGGTTGCTATTTCAACGAACGACATTGTACAAGCGATGGCGCGCGAACTCCGGGAGATGACACAGGCGATACGGAAAGTACTGCAAGAGACACCGCCTGAACTCGCGGCGGATATCATCGACAACGGCATCATTCTTACCGGCGGTAGTTCACAATTGCGCCAAATGCCCGAACTCGTGTACCGTCGGACGGGCATTGTCGCCAAACTTGCTTCAGATCCCTACTACTGCGTTGCTCGCGGTACAGGTATTGCGCTCAAGCATTTAAATACCTATCAGAAAAGTATTCTCGCCAAACAATGAATTACGCGCACGCGTTTGTTATTGAAGCAGAAGCGGAAGAGGGAATTGGTGTTGCTGAAGCGTGGATTACAAAAGAGCTGGGAATGAGCATCAAAAATAATCCGGACGTGGTCGTTTTACGGCACGGACTTTTTTCGATTGCGGAAGCACGCAACGTAACGGCGCTCTCTCAGGGATCTCCTTTTTCCGGCAGGTCAAAAGTCGTTATTATTACGGCACATCGTGCGTATCACGAAGCACAGAACGCGCTCTTGAAAGTGTTCGAGGAGCCGCCCCCGGGCACCTATCTTTTTTTCATCGTACCAAGTTTGGGCGGGCTCTTGCCGACACTGCGTTCACGAGTACAGGTTCTCGATACGGCACCTGCCACTCGCCGCGCGGACGTTTCTCAGCGTGCAAAGGAATTTTTGACTGCAGGAAAAGAAAAACGAAGTGCGCTCATCAAGAAACTTGCAACCGGGAAAGATGAGGAAGAGCGTCGTGCACACCGCGAAGAGGCGATTGCGCTCATTACTGATATTGAGACAGCAACATACGCACTCTGGAAGAAGCACCCTTTTCCACGGTACATCGAACTTCTTTCTGACATCGCGACTGTCCGAAGCCATCTCTATGACCGAAGTGCTCCTGTTCGTATGATTCTCGAACACCTCGCGCTCGTGCTTCCGAAAGATTTGGTATAGTAGAAGCTACATGGCATACGACTTTTCAAAATTAAAAGCACACATACAGGAAACTGAAGAGTGGCTCGTGCGCGAACTTTCGGGTGTTCGTACCGGCCGTGCGACTCCTACCTTACTCGATGGCATAAAACCTGAAGCGTACGGCACACGGACTCCGATTCGAGAACTTGCCAACATCTCCGTTGAAGATGCGCGCACATTGCGCATTATCCCCTGGGATAAAAATCTTTCCAAAGTTATCGAAAAAAGCATTGCCGACGCTGATCTCGGTATTAGCGTCTCTACGGATGACCAGGGTCTGCGCGTGTCGTTTCCCGAACTGACAAATGAACGTCGAGTACAGCTCTTGAAGATTGCCGGTGATAAAACGGAGCAGGCGAAAGTGACCTTGCGTTCCCACCGCACTGATTCGATGAAGGCACTTGAAGCGGCTGAGAAAGAGGGTGGTATGGGGAAGGATGAAATTGCACGGCTGAAAATCGATATTCAGAAATTTATCGATGCAGGGAATGAATCACTCGCAACTATTTTAAAACGGAAGGAAGTTGAGATTGCACAATAATGAGTACCCTTATTTTCATCGCTGTTATCGTTGTACTTATCGTTGTACACGAATTCGGACATTTTGTTGCGGCAAAACTGTCGGGAATGCAGGTCGATGAATTTGGATTGGGCTATCCGCCGCGCGCGCTCACTCTTGGTACGATAGGGGAAACAAAATACACCCTTAATTGGCTTCCGTTTGGCGGTTTCGTTAAAATTTTCGGAGAAGACGGCGGGAGCGGTTCCCGTTCTTTTTCTTCCCGTCCGCGTATCTTGCAGGCAGTGGTTCTGGTTGCCGGGATTCTCATGAATCTTCTTTTTGCCTACGTACTTATTACCGGTGCGCTTATGTTCGGAACGCCGCGCGCGCTTTCGCCCGCCGAAATTGCAACGGCGACACAGGTCGAACTCGCGGTGGCAAATGTTCTTCCTTCCTCGCCCGCAGCTGAAGCGGGTATTGTTCCGGGCGACTCAATCATGCGTGCCAGTGATACGAACGGACAGTGGACGGCGGCTGATCCTAAAAGTTTTTCAACCTTCATTGCCGCGAGTGGTGGGGAAGTGGTGACACTTGAAATCAAACAGAACGGAAAGGAACAATCAGTGGTGGCGACGCCTCGAACAGGCATGATAGCCGCTGACCCGCATCGTTTTGCGCTTGGTGTTGAGGTGGCAACTATCGGTATTGTGCCACTTAGTTTTTGGAATGCGCTCACGCAAGGAGCAGAACTTACGTGGGGTGCGCTGACACTCACCGCGTACGGTCTCGGACATTTTTTCTACGGCATCCTTACATTCTCAGCAGATCTTTCTCAAGTGGCAGGTCCCGTTGGTATTGCGGGCGTCGTGGGAAGTGCTTCAGCACAAGGGCTCGGAGATCTTTTTTCTATCATGGCGATTATCTCAATCAATCTCGCACTCATTAACCTCATTCCGATTCCGGCGCTCGATGGAGGGAGACTCCTCTTCGTTATTATCGAGAGCATTATTCGCCGCCCGATTAAACCGCGTGTTGCGCAGACAGTGAACGCTATTGGTTTTGCACTCCTCATTTTACTTATGGTTGTTGTTACTGCACACGACGTCTTTAAAATATTGCACTAATTTCTTTCACGGCGCCGGGCCAATTTTTCTTGCTTTTGCCGAGTCTGCGTGGGGGGCGTATACTGGGGCTATGAGTAAGACTTCTAACGGGATGAGACAATCAAAGCTTTTCACCAAGACCAGGCGGGAAGCTCCTGCAGATGAAACCGCGAAGAATGCACAACTCCTGGTGCGCGCGGGATACATTCATAAAGAAATGGCGGGTGTCTACTCGTATCTCCCGCTTGGGTTGCGCACCCTTAACAATATTGTCCGCATTATTCGTGAAGAGATGAACGCGATTGGGGGACAGGAAATCGTGCTGAGTTCACTTCAAGACAAAGAGACCTGGAGTCGGACCGATCGTTGGGATGATGAAAAAGTTGAAATTTGGTTCAAGACTTTCTTTAAAAATGGCGGCGAGACGGGTCTTGCTATCACCCATGAAGAACCACTGACACGCATCATGACCGACCATATCGCTTCCTATCGTGATTTACCGGTATATGCGTATCAATTTCAAAATAAATTCCGCAATGAACTGCGCGCCAAGTCGGGCATTATGCGGGGGAAGGAGTTCATGATGAAAGATCTCTATTCTTTCTCAAAAGATGATGCCGAACATAAAGTTTTTTACGACCAGGCACGTGCGGCCTATCTCAGGATATTTAACCGT
>DATKTB010000049.1:0-2623 GCA_035531355.1 Minisyncoccota bacterium
AAATTTCGCCGGGGTATACACTACTTCTCGTACACCATTGGTCCGAGTGACGACATACGAAATAGTTGGAATCGTCACAATGAGCGTGAGGCCGAATTCACGTCGTAATCGTTCAGTGATAATTTCAAGATGCAAAAGTCCTAGAAACCCGCACCGGAATCCCCTTCCCAGTACTCCTGAGGATTCTTCTTCAAATGAGAGTGATGAGTCAGAGAGCCGTAATCGTTCAAGTGACTGCCGCAAAAGAGGAAGGTCATCTTGACTCTCCGGGTAAACTGAAGCCCATACAACCGGTCGAGGTCGACCGTATCCGGCAAGCGCAGGCAACGCCCCTTTCACCGCGCCGATAGTATCTCCGACCGCGACCACCCCTGGCTCTTTAATGCCAGTCACGATGTACCCGATCTCACCCGCGCCGAGCGTATCAGACGGCGTTTCTTCGGGCGTAAAAATACCAGTCTCGAGCGCCGTAAACTCTTTTCCAGCCGCCGCAAATATGAGCGGTTGCCCTTTTTTAAAGATGCCGTCAAAGACCCGAAGATACACGACTACCCCGCGGTGTTTTGAATACGAGAAATCAAAAATAAGCCCCCGTGGTTCCGCGGTATCGTTCTTCGTTTGCGATGATGGGTGCGGTGGCGGCACCTGCTGTACAATTGCCTCGAGCAATTCGGTAACCCCGGCCCCCGTCTTTCCGGAGACTGCCAATACGTCGCTCCGTTTGATACCGAGAAGTTTCGCCAATTCTTCAGAAACCTCGTCCACCCGAGCGGCAGGAGCATCAATTTTTGAGATGACCGGAATGATGACGCACCCTTGTGCCTTAGCCATGGCAAGCGTGGTAAGCGTCTGTGCTTGTACCCCTTGCGTCGAATCGACCAAAAGGAGAACTCCCTCTACCGCCTTCAACGCTCGGGAGACTTCATAGGAAAAATCGATATGTCCCGGTGTATCGATAAGGTTAAGGGTGTAGTCGCCGTACTGCATTCGCACCGGCTGCATTTTTATGGTGATGCCACGTTCCCGTTCAAGGTCCATGCGATCCAACACTTGTGCACGCATTTTCCGTTCGGGAATGGCACCCGTACGTTCAAGCAGTCGATCGGCCAAGGTCGATTTGCCGTGATCAACGTGCGCGATAATAGAAAAATTACGAAGATAGGATTGGTTCACGGTTGAGTAGGTTCTTTCGCGGAGGGAGAAAGAATAGAGGTAGTGGTGTCGGATCGGTGTATGAGTTTCGAAAGCGCCTGTGCGACGATGCGGAATTCTTCATTTTCAATCAAGAAAAGCGTCAGTGCTGATACAACAAGACCAACCATACCAGCAATGAATCCTTGCGTGAAGACCGATAGAAGCGTCGTGAGCGGCGCAATGCCGCCTTCAAACAGAAGAACAATGTAGGCGGCGGCACCTCCGGTAATCGCAGCAAGACTTCCGTCAATAAGCGAACGAGTGAGTGTTCGCCCCAAGTGGGGGGAAACACCGCGAAGAGCAATGAGTGACAGGAGCGCAAGAAAGATTTGCCCACCGGTCGCGGCAAGCGCCAAAAGGAGAATCGAAGGTAATGGAACATCACCAACCTTTAAGAATCCGGCAAGCGATACTGAAAGTTCCTGTGCCGGAAGCGAGAGGAAATAAAACGCAAGCAGTACGGTCATCGCGCCTCCGATAATTTGATATATGAGCGGGCGCCATGATTGTCGTGCCGCATAGAGCGCCCGAGAAAAGAGAAGGATGAGTCCTTGCGCAACGAGACCGACTGCAAGAATGGCAAGAAGCGCCGCGGTAAGACGAGTGGCATTCCAATCAAAAGCACCGGTTCCAAGAATGACGCGCACGATATGGGCGCGCAACACAACGATAAGCCCGAGAGACGTGACTGACCAAAGAATAATGTGGCGAGCGCTTGCCGAGAGGACGCGAGAGAATTCGCCATGATTTTTTAGTGCTGATGCTTCCGAAAGAGCCGGGAATGCGGCGACCGCGTACGAAGAACCGATAAGCGCAAGCGGGACTGCTTCAAGGTTACTCGCAAAAGTGAAAACGGAAACCGAGCCAGTACCGATTCGAGAAGCAAGCGCCGTCAAGATAAGCGCCGTCACAGAGCCCATACCGAGCGCAAGTGATCGCGGGATAGAATCTTTGACGACTGACGCCATTATTTTTACGGTGGGAAGACGGAAACGAGGCATCACCCCAGCCTCAATGACTACGGGAATATTTACGGAAAGATACGCAATGGCACCAAAAATAACTCCCAAGCCGATGCCGGGAAGTCCCAAACGAGGGTAGAGAAAAACAGCGCCGGCAATGATGCCGAGATTGTAGAGCACCGGCGAAAGTGCAAAAAGCACAAAGCGGCGATGCACTTGGGTGACACTTCCCAAAACACCTGAAAGTCCTAAGAGGAGCGGCTGTAAGAGGAGGAGGCGAGCCAAAAAGACAAATGCGGCGTGTTGCGGTGAATTGGCAAGATTAGGATAGAGGATGGTAAGAAACTGCGGCATAAAAATACCAATGACTATACAAATCACCCCTCCTACTCCAAAAAGAAACGTCGCTGATTCGGACAAGAGTCGGCGTGTTGATTCTCGATCCATACCCGTAATACGCGGGATGA
>DATKTB010000050.1:0-8985 GCA_035531355.1 Minisyncoccota bacterium
TCATTCTTCTCTTCGCAAACGCAGCAACATTCCATAAGTGGTTAAAGTTCTCTCTCTTCTATATTCCTATTGCAATCGTGCTCACGCTTTGGATGTATCCGGCGCGCACTCCGCTCGGAGGTGTTGTCCCAATAGCACAAGGCGCATACCTTTTCGGAAGCCTTTTCGTCATCATCACCCTTGGTATTGTTCTCTGGAACTTCTTCGTGCACCGTTCCAAATCTCCTAAATAGCGATTACATGTTTAACATATAATTTAGTCTCTCTCGTAGATTGAAGTTCCAAAAGGAATGACCTAAGTTCATCTGGAATGTCCGACATTCCACCAGCTAGGAATTTGACCTAGCAAAGAAAGAACCCCTGCAAGGTGGGCTCTTTCTTTTTCCCCTCTTCTCTCTTGGAACATCCGACATTCCAGAACAAAAAAACCACCTCGTGGGGTGGTTTTTGCGTATATGGTATTCTTTATGTATATGCAGATGACAAAAAAATATTGGGTAGGGATTGGGGTAGGGGCCGCTATTTTGGTGCTTGCAGGACTTGCGTATTATCTGAAACCTACCGTTACGTTGACTCCAGGAAATGCGCCTATTGTTGCAACAAGTACCGGTAGTACTTCGACGAGCACTCAGCCTGTTGCGACCAGTAGTGTGCAAGCGTTTATACCATTTCCGATAAACAAAGCGGACACTATTACTTCCTGGAATTTTAAGGGAGCGTATGCGGGTAATGCTTTGCTTACCACACAGGCGCAAGCTGATATTACAAATCTCACCAATCTTCTCGCGGCGGGGAAGTTCGACGCTTACAATGTCTATAATGCCATTGCAAATGATTACAGTTCGCTTGGAAAGGGTGCGCTCGCCTATCAGTACTACAATCGTTCAATACGTCTGTATCCGAACATAGGTCTCGCGTATGCAAACCTCGGTCACTTTATGGATAGTATGGGCGCGTACTACACCGCCGCTGATGCGTATGCAAAAGCGACCACTGTTGAACCGGGAATGCTCGAATATCATCTTGAACGGCTGACGTACCTTACGCGGCAATTTCCAAAGGATAACGCGCGTATTGTCGCCGCAATTACCGATGCGTCAAAACAATTTGGTGATAATGCGTCCATTCTTTCCATAGAGGCGCAGTGGCTCGCCGGACAAGGGCGATATGCCGATGCAATTAAGGCGTGGCAAACGGTGAAGACGCTCTCTCCCGGTAAGGATACGACTGCGATTGATGCTGAAATCGCACGCCTTCAGGCAAAGCAATGAATCCTGCTAGAGACAAGACTTCAAAGATGTCTGCCGACGCGAAAGCGAGTCAGATCTCTAACGGGATGAAATATCTCGACCGCGCGTATCCGTGGATTCTTCTTTCCCCAGTCATTTTGCCGGTTGTGGTTTGGGGCGGCCTTATCTATCCCTACCTCGTTCCTAAGACACTGTTTTTTTATGCGATAAGCCTTACCGCGCTCGGCTCATTCGCACTGCTCGCAACGCACGGTCGTGCGTTCTTTTGGTCGCGTCTTGCGCATCTTGAAGCGGGGATTCCCGCCGCATTACTTATCCTTGCGTATGTCGCGAGTTATTTCGGTATTGATTTTTATCGAAGCTTCTGGAGTCTGTTCGTGCGCGGCGACGGTCTCCTTATGCTCACTTCTGCCGTCACCAGTTTCTATCTTATTCTGCTTTATGCGGATCAGATATTTTTTGAACGTCTCCTTCGCCTTATCGCGATAGTTGGAAGTTTTGTTGCCGTCTACGGTATTGGCGAGTGGCTTATGGGTGGCGGCCGTATCGGCAGTTTGCTCGGTAACGCGGCATTTTTTGCAGGGTATCTCGGCATCGCTTTCTTTGCGACTGTCGCGGCCGCACGACTTCTTCCGCGCGCGTGGCGGCGACTCGCTTACGGAGGTGCTGTTCTTCAGGTTATCGCTATCACACTTTCAGCGACTCGGGGCACGATGCTTGCACTTGGTGTCGCCGGTATCGCGATGCTAATCTACGGCGCTCTCAAAGGGAAAAGAACATACCGCGTCTCGGCAATAAGCACGCTTCTCTTGCTCGTTATTTTTGGGGGATTATTTGTCGCATTTCGCAGTGAACTTGCACATGCGCCATTTGCGCCGATTGCGCGCGTCGCGTCTATTGGCACTCACGATCCGGATATCGCCAGCCGTCTTTTTATCTGGAAAAATATGGTTGGCCAAATTGAACAGCACCTCTGGCTCGGTGTCGGTGCTGAACATATCGATGTCCTTTTTAATAATTTTTATGATCCCACACAGATACAAGAGCAGTGGTTCGATCGTTCGCACAACGCATTTTTCGACTACGCGGCACAGTACGGTATCGGCGGACTCCTGCTCTACCTCGCGCTCATTGCGACATTTTTCACGGCGGCGTGGCGGTTGGCGCACGGCCCGCTCCGCCGCGTCGCCAGCCTGTTCGCCCTCCTTGCCCTCGTGTATGCGGTGCAGAATTTCTTTGTGTTCGATACCATATCTTCCTTTTGGCTCCTGCTTGCGCTCCTTGCCGCGCTGTTGGGACTCTCGTATGAAAAAGACTCTCGTTCGATAGTATCGCTCCCGTCTTTCGCGCGCCCCGTCTCATGGGGGGTAGCCCTCATTGCGGTCGGTCTCATTCTTCCGGTTACAATCACGCCGGCACAGGCGGCATACGATCTTTCGCACGCGTATATGTTTCAGTTGATTTCAGTTGCAAAAGAAACACAGTATCTTACCGGCGGTAGCGCGCTTCATACGTATGGCGATCTCGAGTACGGATATCAGGCATATGATATGTATGTTAACAATCAAGCGTCAGTGCTTACCGGATCAGCGCGCGTTGAGGCGTATCAGGTGGCGCTGACGCTTTTGACGCAAAACTTTAATCAGTATCCGTATGATGCACGAACGGCACTGTACCTTGCTTCTGTTTTGACGCTCCCACCGCCGGGTATCACTCTCGATACGACGCTCCTTGCCTCCGCGCTTACGCGTGCCATTCAAGAATCACCCAAGCGTTCGGAGTCGTGGTATATGTTGGCGAACCTCTCGATTAGCCAAGCGAATGCCTACCCGCAAGGATCGTCAGGACGACATGCAGGATATACCGCCGCACTCGATATTTTAAATCGGTATATTGCGCTCGTACCGAATCTTGCTGAGCCGCATTTTGTCTTAGCACAACTTGAGAACGCCACCGGGGATACTGAAGCCGCTTCACGAGAGGCGGCGCTAGGGAAGAAGTATTATGTAAGCGATTTGAAGACCGCACTGCGTGCGGCAGGGTATTATGAAAGTGTCAGCGATTGGAATGACTCTCTCTTTTTCCTCACTGAAATTGTCCGACTGAATCCTTCCGACATGACTTCAAGATATGATCTCGCAAAAGTGACCTATCTGACCGGAGATAAGGCGGGGGCAGAACGTATCGTCGCGGCACTTCGCACCGCTGATCCCCAGATTCTTGAAACTGATCAAAATTTTCTTTCTGCTATCACTACCTATGAATCCCGTTAGAGACCTCAGACAATAAACATATTGTAAAATTAAAATCATTATGACTTCTATGAACAGAGCCTCTAACGGGATGAACAATCAAAAAAATAAAGAAACCCACCAGGAGACTGAACGTCGCGCGCTCCCGTTTCTGGTTGAGTTTGTGAAGTTTGCCACCGGCTTCACTATTATTGTTATGCTCGCGCTCATCACCCTGCATTTCGCAAGCGCAGCAACGCTCTGATGTACATTTTCTCCCGTCTTTGCTAGAGTGGGGTACGTACGAACCGAAGACAGTGGGTACTATAAAAAGTAGATAAATCCTGCCGAGGCGAGACCATAAGGTCGAACTCTCCTTTATTTCGTTCGTACGAAAAATCGTATGGCAATATCAAAAGACAAAAAACGCAACATCGTTGCAAAACTTACGGATGCTTTTACGGAAGCATCATCAATCGCGTTCGTCGGCTTTACGAAGCTTACGGTCGCTGACGCATCAAAATTGCGTATCGAACTCGCCGATGCGGGCGTGCGATTCTTTGTCGCAAAGAAAACACTTATTCGCAAAGCGCTTGAAACGCGCGGATACACCGGTTCCATTCCGGAGCTTCCGGGAGAAGTAGCGGTCGCATGGACCACTACGGATGTCACCGCACCTGGAAGAGGAGTGTATGAATTCGGTAAAAAATTGAAAGTGAAAGAGACGCTCTCACTTCTCGGTGGTGTGTTCGAAAACATGTTTATCGATGCGCCGCAGATGGTTGCTATTGCGACCATTCCTCCTATGCCTGTTTTGCGTGGCATGTTTGTGAATGTGGTCAATAGTCCGATTCAAAGCTTCGTCATTGCACTCGATCAGATTGGTGAGAAAAAAGTTTAACAACCCGTTTATAGTAACCGCTTATATATGGCAGATGAAATGAATTCAGAAGTTGTCGAGACTCCCGCAGTCGAGGTGGAAACACCGGCAAAAGCGGCGGCTCCCGCGGCAGTAGCCGAGGAGACGTTTGAGGTACCGGCAAAATTCAAAAAACTTGTTGAGGAGATCGAGAAGATGACTGTTCTCGAACTCGCTGAATTGGTAAAGGTGTTTGAAAAGAAATTCGGAGTGAGCGCGTCTGCAGTTGCAGTCGCCGGTCCTGCGGCAGGACCCGCTGAAGAAGGGAAGTCGACTGCCGATGTCGAATTGACCGATTTCGGCGCATCGAAGATCGCCGTTATTAAGGTAGTGAAGGAAGCGCTCGCCTTGGGTCTCAAGGAAGCGAAAGACCTTGTTGATGCCGCTCCTTCAATGTTGAAGGTCGGCATGAAGAAGGAGGATGCAGATGAATTCGCAAAGAAATTGACGGAGGCCGGAGCAAAGGTGACACTGAAGTAACAGTCACCAATCTTCAGTCAAGAAAACCGCTTTAGGCGGTTTTCTTGTTGTAAGTGCAGAACCTTTGCGAACGGCGTGGGAAGGGGTCGGGGAACGGGAGTTCCCCGTATCGGAGAGCAGGGAGGAGCCCGCTGAGAACCGAGGGCGACCAATTTTTCTTAGCGGTAATCCGCTTTAGAAAAATGAAGTACTCCTGTGGTGTTCTCAGGGAGGATCTCGCGACGACGGCTGGTGCAAAGGTCACTCTTAAATAAATCAGAGCAAAAAATATGCTGCCGTCAATGACGGCAGCATATTTTGCTTTTGCCGCAGGACTCGTTTACACTACCGACATCTATGGAACCCCTTTCAAAAATCTTCGGCTCGCCCGCCCGTCTGAAAGCCCTCCGTCTCTTTTTATTCAATCAGAACCTCAGCCTCACGCTTGGTGAGATCGCCGCCCGGACAAAGCTCTCTCCCGCGAGCGTCCGCCGAGAACTTTCTGATCTGGTCGCCGCAGGACTGCTCCGCAAGAAGGGGGCTCGCACCTCTGCTCGTTACCAAGTGAATCCGCGTTTTGAACATCTTGCCGCACTCGATGCTTTTATTCGCGAGACGACGAGCGTGCGCCCGCAGGATATTCTCGCCGCACTGCGGCGTACCGGAACACTACAGCTCGTGGTCCTCTCGGGTCTTTTTGTCGGCATTCTCGAACCGAAGGTCGATCTCCTTATTGTGGGGGATCATCTCGATGAACGGATTCTTGTCACGACTATCCATTCTCTTGAAGCGGAGCTGGGGCGTGAAATTCGCTATGCTTTTTTTGCGACGGCTGATTTTAAATATCGTCGTGGAGTCTATGACCGTCTCCTTCGAGACATTTTCGATTATCCACACCGTGTACTTATCGATAAGGTAGGGCTCTAAAAATGCTATACTTTCTGCAGATGCTCGCAGAGAAAAGCGCGAGTCATTAGTCATATAACAACGTATTATCTATTATGGTTTTCACTACTTGGGCAGATGTATTGAGTCAGTCGTTTCAGAATCTCTTCTACGGATCGGTATCATTCATTCCGAACCTCGTCATCGCGATTATTATCTTTACCGTTGGATGGCTTGTCGGTGCTGGTGTAGGTCGCGTGGTTGAACAGATTGTGAATGCGCTTCGTTTCGATCAAGCATTGAAGGCAACCGGTCTTGAGAAAGTGTTGGCCCGCGCGGGCTTTGCTCTTTCTTCAGGAAAGTTTCTGGGCGCACTGGTGAAGTGGTTCTTCATCATCGTCTTCTTAGTTGCGTCACTCGACGTACTTCATTTGACGACGGTGAATCTCTTTATCAGCGATGTTGTACTCGGCTATCTTCCGCAAGTGATTGTCGCGGTCTTGATTCTGCTCGTCGCCGCTGTTATTGCTGACGCGGTGCGGCGTGTCGTTGAAGGTTCGGCAAAGGCAGCTACCCTTCACTCGGCAAGCTTCCTCGGCAAGGTTGCACAGTATGCTATTTGGGCATTCGCACTTCTCGCCGCGTTGGCACAGCTGAATGTTGCAACGGCATTTGTGCAGACTCTCTTTACCGGTGTCGTTATCGCGGTCTCGCTCGCAATCGGTCTCGCCTTTGGACTCGGCGGACAGAAAGCAGCGGAGCGGTATATCGATCATTTGAGTGCAGAACTCAAGGACTAACACTCGTTCTGTTTCTATAAAAATGCCTTCCCTATAGGGAAGGCATTTTTATTTTTAAATAATCTACAGAATGATACACTGTAATTCACTGTGAGAACGGAGAATCTTTGTTAGACTTAAAAGATGAATATAAAAAATCTCATGAATAAATTTTTGAATGGAGAGTTCCTCCTCGGATTCGTCGCTTTCGTTTTATTGGTGGGGAGTCAGCCAGGATTGGCACACGCGCTCGTCTTGGGTCCTCTTCCTCCTTCTGCCTTGGTAGCGACGGCCGGTGACGCACAAGCAACGGTAACCTTTACCGCATCAGTAACTCCGGGAGTTACTGGATATACAGTTACTTCTTCGCCAGGCAATATAACAGCAACAGGAACTGCCTCTCCGATTACGGTCACCGGTCTCACAAATGGTACATCGTACACTTTTACCGCCATTGCTTCTATTTCGGGAATACAAAGTCCCGTACCATCCGACCCTTCAAATGCAGTCACTCCCGAAGCTCCTGCTCCAGTGAGCGTCGGTTCTATTCTTCCCGGGTATAACGAGCGTAATCCTCTTCCATGGGAAACAGCGGCTTTCAATGCCAAAAACGAAATAGCGAATACAGCAACGGGAACAACAAGTGTCGCAACAGGAACTTCAACCGCGCCGGCTCGCGTTGCTCCGTATAGCTTCACCCAAAATCTCACCCTCGGTATGCAGAGTGCTCCGGTGAAAGAATTACAAATATTCCTCAACACCAACGGATTTCTCGTCAGTGATTCTGGTCCGGGTTCGAAGGGAGAAGAGACAACGTATTTCGGCTTGCGCACGAAAGCCGCACTCGTACGTTTCCAGAGCGCACACGCGAAAGCGATTCTGGCGCCGTTTGGTCTATCGACCGGCACGGGATACTTTGGACCAAGCACTCGCGCATTCATTAACACCCAGTCTTAACAAGACTCCAGCAGGGAGGGTATCTTGACGCGTTCTTCCTACTCGTCTATACTCCGTTTACGTGTCTACGAACCGAAAGAACACCAATTTTTTAGGAGCGGATAGGCCGTAAGGCCCGCGCGTTGTAAAACGCGAAAGAACCGCTTCAGGCGGTTCTTTCGTTTCAAGAGACACGGAACTTTGACATACGAATATGCATACCCCGTTAGAGAAAAGGACTTACTAAGTCCTGGCTCGCTGTAGCGAGTGTCTCTAACGGGGAATAGATAATTGAACCTCTTGCGACAGTGGTGTCGCAAGAGTGTCATTGTGAAGAAAATATAGTGAGGTGTTATATAGATCTCCGCACGAGAGATACTAAGAGTGCACGGTGGATGCCTTGGCCTAGGACGGCTATGAAGGACGCGACTAACCTGCGATAAGCTTCGGGGAGGCGGTTTGTAGCCTTTGATCCGGAGATTTCCGAATGGGGAAACCCTTTCAGTCTTGAACTGATAATCCGCGGAGTAACGTCTGCGTGAAGCGAACCCTGGGAAGTGAAACATCTCAGTACCAGGAGGAAAAGAGAACAATATGAGTAGCGTTCTCTTCAAGCGTATGTTCGTTTGAAGGGAACGCTACTCTCGTGATACCCCGAGTAGCGGCGAGCGAAAAGGGAAAAGCCCAAACCTCTTTCTTCGGAAAGGGGGGTTGTAAGATGCGAACGTCGTACTTGTACGAGAAGAGTTACAAAATGTCTTTATAGCGGAAACTGCTGGGAAGCAGTGCCCCAGAGGGTAATGGCCCCGTACGCGAAATGAAGACAACTCTTGTTTGTATTCTTGAGTAGCTCGAGACATGAATAGCTCGAGTGAATCTGCCGGAACTAACCGGTAAGGCTAAATACGTCCTATGACCGATAGTGAACTAGTACCGTGAGGGAAAGGTGAAAAGTACCCCGAGAGGGGAGTGAAATAGACCTGAAACCGTGTACTTACAAGGGGTCGGAGCGGATGCTTGCATCCGTGACGGCATGCCTATTGAAGAATGAGCCGGCGAGTGTGTATATCTTGCGTAGCTAAATCCTTACGGGATGGAGCTTAAGGGAAACCGAGCGTGAATAGCGCGATTGTAGGATATATACGACCCGAAGCCAGATGAGCTTGCCATGAGCAGGGTGAAGTTTGTCGAAAGACAAATGGAGGCCCGAACCCGTATGCTGTACAACACATTGGGATGACTTGTGGCAAGGAGTGAAAAGCTAATCGAATCTGGGAATAGCTGGTTCTCTCCGAAACAGCTTTTGGGCTGGCGTTGCCATATATATGTATGTGGGGGTAGAGCACTGGAAGGGGTCAACAGGGGGAAACTTCGTGACTCCTATCAAACTCCGAATACCACATACCTGGGCAGCAGTTAGAAGGTGGGGGCGAAGCTCCATCGATCGAGAGGGGAAGAGCCCTGATCGCCAATTAAGGCCCCAAAATCGACATTCAGTACTTTACAAGGAAGTGAGGACTCATAAA
>DATKTB010000051.1:0-5089 GCA_035531355.1 Minisyncoccota bacterium
TGTGAGATCGAGGTCACCGTAAATAGTGAGTGCAAGGGTGCGCGGGATGGGCGTTGCGGTCATTGAGAGGAGATGGGGCGCAATGGCACCTTTGGTTGCAAGCTTCTGTCGGTGCATGGTACCGAAACGGTGCTGTTCGTCGATGATGGCGTATGCAAAATATTTGAACGAAAGTGATTTTTCAATAAGGGCATGCGTGCCTATCACAATGGGAATCTCGCCATTGGCTACCATTTTTTTGAACGCGGGCTTTGAAAGTTTTGCCGATTCTTCGTAGCGTATGCGTGACGGAAATTTGCGACACTCACTTCCGGTAATGAGGCCGATAGGAATCGGGTGGTCTTTGAAATAGGAAACGAAGGTAGAGAAGTGTTGTTTCGCTAGGATTTCAGTCGGACAAAGATACGCGACTTGAAGGGTGCCCGCGATACGGCCTTTCGGAAGCGATGTGGCAACGAGGTATGCGGTTGCGGCGGCAACGGCAGTCTTACCGCTCCCCACATCACCTTCAAGAAGGCGGAGCATGGGGTGGGTCTTCTCAAAGTCGGTCACGATAGCATCAATCGCGTGTGTTTGCGCCGGAGTCACTGGGAAGGGGAATGAAGCGATAAAATCAGCGAGCGCGGTACGATCAACGGCCACCGGAAGCGCTTCTTCCTTGCGGAGCGCGCGTTTGCGTTTTTGCATCACTATTTGCAGTGCGAAGACTTCCTCAAAAGCAAAACGTTTTCGCGCGGCGGTCGCATCAGACATTTTCTGCGGTGCGTGTATAAAGATCAGTGCGGAAGAAAGTGTCGGTAAATTATAGCGAGCTAAGATGTCTTCGGGAATGGGATCGATGAGTTGTTCGTGCAGATTACTTTCAAATATTTTTCGGATCGCATGCAGAATCCAGAGTGAAGAAATACCGTGGCTCTCCGAATAAATTGGGTGGAGCGGTTCGGTTACGGCAAGTCCTTTGGCAAAAAGAGATTCGTGAATCTCCTCAGGTGCGACGGGTGACTTATCAATAGCAGGATTAGCGAGGTATATCTTCGCCCCTTCGCCGGCGACTCGTCCGCTTACTTTTACCACCATGCCATCCCGTAAGGTTTTCGCTATGTAGGGTTGGCTGAACCACATCATTTTTATTTTTCCTGATGCGTCTTCGAGCCATGCCTCGGCGACCGGGCGCCGGCTCTTCCAGGTCTTTCGAATATCTGGCTTGCGTATGGTGCCGTACAGCGTGACTTCGCTTCCTGCGGTGATGCTCGTGATTGTTCCGGTCGGGCCTGCATTCTCATAGCGGGCAGGGAAATGGTACAGCAGGTCACGCACCGTCCGTATGCCGAGCCTTAGGAGCGCCTTCTTTTGGTCGGGCTTGAGGCGGGTAAAATGCGTATCAACAGGGTCGTGTATATTCACCGTAGTAGTATACTAGCGGTCTGGCATGGACGCGAAAAAAATAATAGCCGCATACAAGAAACAGGGCGCCCGCATCGAGACAAAATCTCGTGTACGGTTGCGTACAAAAAATGATTTATCTCTCTGGTATACCCCCCACGTAGGTGTTGCATCCGCGCATCTCGCACGACATCCAGAAGATGCACGGCTCATGTCGATAAAGAAAAATAGCGTTGCGATTGTTTCAGACGGTTCTGCCGTACTCGGGCTTGGAAATATCGGCCCGTACGGTGCCTTGCCGGTGATGGAAGGGAAGGCGCTTATTTTCAAAGAAAAAGCAGGTGTTGATGCATGGCCCTTGGTGCTTGCTACGCAAGACCCCGATGAGATTGTTCGCATTGTAAAAGCAGTTGCACCAACCTTCGGCGGTATTAATCTTGAAGACATCGCCGCGCCTGCTTGTTTTGATATTGAACGACGATTGATTGAAGAACTGGATATTCCCGTGATGCATGACGATCAGCACGGCACGGCGATAGTCGTCCTCGCCGGACTTTTAAATGCCGCAAAAGTAGTAAAGAAAAATTTTAAGAAACTGCGAGTCGTTATTAGCGGCGCCGGTGCGGCAGGCACTGCGGTTGCGAAACTGCTTCTTGCCGCCGGCATTACAGACATTGTTCTTTTGGATCGCTCGGGAGTCATTTGTACTGACCGCACTGAGCTGAATACTCATAAGACGGCACTCGCGGCGATAACAAATCCGCGCCGTATTCACGGCGACCTAACTGACGCAATAGCAGGTGTCGATGTATTCATTGGCGTCTCGGGCAAGGGTATTCTTCGACCGGCGCATATCGCTCTCATGGCACCCAAGAGTATTGTCTTCGCACTTGCAAACCCCGAACCAGAGATTTTACCTGACGAAGCATACGCCTCCGGTGTCGCCGTCATCGCGACCGGACGTTCTGACTTTCCAAATCAAATTAACAATGCACTGGTATTCCCGGGAATTTTTCGCGGCGCGCTCGATAAGGGTGTGAAAAAAATAACTGAAGAAACGAAGCTTCGCGCCGCTCGCGCGCTCGCGGCACTCGTCGCCCGTCCGACCGCTCATAAAATTATTCCTGACCTCTTCGACAACCGGGTTGTTCAAGCGGTCGCACGAGCAGTACACTAGAGTCATGAAGAAAAAACGCACGGGACTGTACCATTCGCTCGTCGTATTACCGGATCGACTCTATCCCTTTAAGACGAATATAGAAGGGCAGTGGGTTCGGGGAGTTCGCTCCTATAATGCAACGCTCGCACAGTATCAACGGAAATACGGTGCTGGTCATTACGGATTCAAGCTTGATACGTATCGACAAGTTTTTCATTTTGCCGGGTCCATTCTCTTTTTGGTTGTTGCCGCTTATCTTTCCCAGACGTTCTTTGGTGGTGCACAGGCAATCTATGTGTTCCTTATCGCCGCCGTTCTCCTTATCTCATTTCAGGAATTCTATTTGCACCGCCGCATGTATCAACAGCTTTGGCGGAAGGGTATTGTCGATTGGCTTACATGGGTGGTGCCCATGGGTGTGTATTTTTTCACCCATTTTCACTAATTTTCCGGAGTGATATACTGTACCCATGACTACCACAACCATTGTTCTCCTTGTTATTCTAGCCGCTATCATCCTGTGGCTCGTTATGAGTTATAACGGTTTTGTCACGCTTACGAATCGTGCAAAGGAGGCATGGGCTGATATTGCCGTTCAGTTGAAGCGTCGCTATGATCTGATTCCCAATCTCGTTGAGACGGTGAAGGGGTATGCCGCACACGAATCAAGCGCTTTTGAAAACGTCAGTAAGGCGCGGGCGGCCGCCATGGGTGCAACCGGCACTGCTGATAAGGCACAGGCTGAAAATCAACTTACGGGAGCTTTGAAGACCATTTTCGCTATTTCTGAAGCGTATCCAGACTTGAAGGCGAATCAAAATTTCCTACAGCTTCAGCAAGAACTCGGTGATACCGAAGATAAGATTCAGGCATCGCGCCGCTTCTACAACACGACGGTCATGGCGCTCAACACGGCAATCCAGTCTTTTCCGGGAAATATGATTGCATCGTCATTTCATTTCACTTCCATGGATCTCTTTGAACTTTCGGAAGCAGATGCTTCGGCGAAAGAGCCGGTCTCGGTGCGGTTTTAGTCTGGTGCTGACGTCGGGGTAGATAGACGGGCGATCACACCCGTGCGTGCGAGACAGCTCTGTATTACAAAAGAAATATAAAAATGAATTTATGAATCTTTACGCACAACGCACCAGTAATATTCGCCGAACGTGGGCGCTTGTGATCGGCTTCTTGGTGGTCGTTATTGCCGTCGGGTATGCGGTCTCTTGGTACTTTGGCAATCCGGTTATTCTCTATGTTGCGGTGGCACTTGCGGTTGGCACAAACTTCTACGCCTATTGGCAGAGTGACAAACTCGTCCTTTCGTTGAATCATGCGCGCCCCGCAACACGGCAAGAATTTTTCGATTTTTATACGGTGACCGAAAATCTCGCTATCACTGCAGGACTGCCGATGCCTACGCTCTATGTGATTGATGATCCCGCACCGAACGCGTTTGCGACGGGACGTGACGAGCATCATGCAGTCGTCTGTGCGACCACAGGTCTGCTTGAGATGATGACGCGCCCGGAGCTCGAGGGTGTTATTGGTCACGAACTTTCGCATATCAAGAATCGAGACATGCTTCTCATGACTATCGCCGTGGTGCTTGCGGGTTTTGCCGCGCTCCTCGCAAATATCTTTATGCGAATGTCATTTTTCGGTGGCGGACAGCGCGATAACAATGGGAATGGCAACGCACTGTTTATGATTCTTGCGGTGATCGGTATTATTCTCGCACCACTGGCCGCAAAACTTATTGAACTTTCTATCTCTCGACGTCGCGAATATCTTGCTGATGCCTCAGGTGCGCTCCTGACTCGGTATCCGGAAGGTCTTGCTTCGGCGCTTCAGAAAATCGGTGGCTATGCCGCGCCGATGCGAGTTACGAATCCTGCAACAGCACACCTTTTTATCGGCGATCCTTTTGGACCAAAGAGTGCAAAAAAAGGTGGTTCAAGCGCGTGGATAGAACGTATGTTTTCAACCCATCCGCCGATTGCTGACCGGGTGAAAGCGCTTCTCGGACCGAAGGCGTGATAGAGAAGCGCTTTTCTGGTATAAAGGAGTGATACGGAGGCGTCGCATAGCGGTCTAGTGCACCACCTTGGAAAGGTGGCAGGCTCGAAAGGGTCTCGGGAGTTCGAATCCCCCCGCCTCCGCCCGAAGACTTTAGTATCAGAAGACTCAAGTCCTTATTCGAGGTCGCTTCGTGTAGAATTATGGATATGATCAGTTACGTTGCATTTTTACGAGCGATTAACGTCGGTGGCAAAACTTTGCTACCGATGAAAGAACTTTCAGATATCTGCTCCGATATTGGACTTAAAAATGTACGCACTTATATCCAAAGCGGTAATGTTCTGTTCGCGAGTTCGCTTGCGCCTGCGGTACTCAAGTCTAAGATTGAAAAGGCTCTCCTAAAAAAGATTGGCAAAGACATCGTGGTCATTATCCGGACTGCTCACGAGCTTGCTACCATAGTAGCCCGGAACCCGTTCCCCAAAGCGCATCCTTCACAAGTAGGCGTGCTTCTTTTGGCAGGCGGAG
>DATKTB010000052.1:0-5184 GCA_035531355.1 Minisyncoccota bacterium
CACCCGCATGGAAAGAAAAAGTCTTCAATGAACCGTGGTATCTCGGGGATACCTACTTCACTGCAATCGGACAATACTCGATGCAGGTCACACCGATACAAATGGTACGGGCGACGGCGGCGGTGGCAAATGGAGGAAAACTTTTTACGCCGACATTGATTGCGGGACAAACCGCCGCGTACACGACGGTTCCTGCAAATACCGCATCCTTGGCAGTAGTGCGCTCTGGGATGCGTATGGGGGTGACCGATGCACTGGCGAACGCACTCGATCTCCCGTACGTAAGTGTTGCGGCAAAAACCGGAACGGCACAGACCGGCACACACAATCAATACGATAATGCGTGGGTCGAAGGTTTTTTCCCATATGAAAATCCGAAGTATGCATTTACGGTTGTGCTTGAACGTGGTCCGTCAGGAGCGGGAGAACAGGCGGTAAATGTCATGCGTCTCTTCTTTGATTCACTTCATGCTGAAAATTCACCGTATGTGGGCGGTACCGCAACTTCGACAGGTATTGCGCTCTAGCGGTGGTCGCGTACAATGCTCGTACTATGAATGACACACCAGAAGCCGTTGTTTCGCAGGAAAAATTTGATGAGATGATAAAGGAACTTGAAAATTTAAAAACAGTTCGGAGAACTGAAATCGCAAAAAATCTTGAATATGCCCGTTCGCTCGGTGATCTTTCAGAGAATGCTGAATACCAAGAGGCTCGTGATCTGCAAGCGGCAACAGAAGAACGTATTAAGAAGCTTGAAGAGTTAGTGAAGACGACGAAGATTGTTACTGACGGTAAACGCAAAAGTGAAATAAGTTTCGGATCAAAAGTGACTATTAAAAAAGAAGGGGGGACTGAGTCACATGAATATACGATTGTCGGGAGTGAAGAAGCTGATATGCGTGTCAAGAAACTCTCGCATGTCTCACCGCTCGGCTCAGCGTTAATGGGAAAAAAGAAAGGAGATATGTTTACTTTTGAAACCCCCTCTGGTAAGCAGACGTATACGATTGAGAAAGTGGTATAGAGGTATTTTTTCCCTGTGCGGCGGCTCGTGGTACCATACGACACATGGCATTACTTGATACGGTTCGTGCTGAAAGATTGCGAAAGATAGAGCTCCTTGTCGCGGCAGGTAAAGAGGCATATCCGGCACGTACATTCCGTACGCACGCTATCGATGATTTTCTTGAAAATCACGGAGCTCTTGAGACAAATAACGAACAGGTAGTACTCGCTGGACGCGTACTTTCTCTTCGAGAACACGGGGGCTCACTTTTCGTTGATATTTTTGATGGGGTCAAGGGTCAAGGATTTTTACAGCGAGACAAACTGGGAGAAGTGGCGTATGACCTTTTTACGCATACGGTTGATACGGGAGATGTTATTGAGTTTTCGGGGAGCGCATTTACCACCAAACGTGGCGTACCTTCGCTTGAGGTGACGGGGTGGCGCATGCTCGCCAAATCGCTTCGCCCGCTTCCTGACGAATGGTACGGCATCAAGGATGAAGATGAACGTTTTCGGAAACGCTATCTCGACATTCTTCTCTCGAAAGATCTTATGGATCGAATTAAACGGCGTTCACGTTTTTGGAACACCATTCGCTCATATCTTCTGGAGAGAGATTTTGTTGAAGTGGAAACGCCTGTTTTGGAGACCACAACAGGTGGCGCTGAAGCACGACCGTTTGTGACGCATCACCATGCGCTCGATATTGACGTCTATTTACGTATTTCTGCTGGCGAGTTATGGCAAAAAAGACTTATGGTTGCCGGCCTTCCAAAAACGTTTGAAATTGGGCGAATTTTTCGTAATGAAGGCATGTCAGCAGAACATGCACAGGATTACACGCAACTTGAGTTCTACGAAGCATTCAAGGACTATGAAGCGGGCAT
This sequence comes from Minisyncoccota bacterium, assembly GCA_035531355.1. Classification (GTDB taxonomy): domain Bacteria; phylum Patescibacteriota; class Minisyncoccia; order Phycocordibacterales; family Phycocordibacteraceae; genus C7867-001. Next base: position 1,899 of record DATKTB010000052.1, read on the forward strand.
GACCATGATTACGGATCTCTATCGAACCATTGCTGATACCGTCTACGGGACACAAGTTTTTACGATAAAAGATTTTACAATTGATTTGAGTAAAGAGTGGGAGATATATGATTTTTGTGCACTTTTACAAAAGGAGTATGGTCTCGATCCGTTAAATAGCGATGCGGACTGGGCATCGGCGCTCAAGGAGAGAAATATTCCTTTCGAATCGAATGTGGATACGGGACGACTCGTTGATGTTGCGTGGAAGCAGGTGCGAAAAACGCTTGCGGGCCCCGGTTTTCTGGTGAATGTTCCCGTATACATGGAACCGCTTGCGAAGAAGAGTATAAAAGATCCACGAGTTGTTGAACGATTCCAGGTCATTCTTGCAGGGAGTGAAAATGGCAAGGGCTTTAGTGAATTAAATGATCCCGTAGATCAGGCAGAACGTTTTGTGCAACAGCAAAAACTTCGTGACGCGGGTGATGATGAAGCGCAGATGCCCGATGCCGAATTTGTGGAGGCGCTTGAGTACGGCATGCCACCGGCATTTGGTTTCGGGGTTTCTGAACGCCTCTTTAGTTTCCTCGAAGGGGTTTCGATACGGGAAGGGCAGATTTTCCCTTTGATGCGCCCTCGATAATCGGTGAGAGGAAAAAACCGGTGTGGACACGGGTCCATACCGGTTTTTTCTATGGAGAGGAGATGTGTGGATAACCCAAGGCAGGGAAGTGGGGCATAGTGGTGTAGAATGACTTACTAGTGGGAAGGAGTGGGATAATTGGAATGGTGGCCAATTTCCCGTTATTTCACCCACTATATTTTCATTATGTTTATCGGCGAATATCTGCACACACTTGATCCTAAAAACCGTGTCTCTCTCCCGGCGAAGTTTCGGAAAGACCTCGGTAATTCGGTTGTGTTGACACGTGGTCTGGATCACTGTCTTTTTGTCTATACCAAAAAAGCATGGGAAAAAGAGGCACAGAGTCGTGCGGTACACGCCGGGGGTACTGCCGCCGCCCGCGGTCTTGCACGACTTTTTCTTGCCGGTGCAATGGATACTGAGGTCGATACTGCTGGACGCGTACTTATTCCCGATCACTTAAAGAGTTTTGCCGGACTCCACACAAGAATAGTTATCGCCGGTGTTGCGGATCGCGTTGAGATTTGGGACGAAAAGGCATGGAAGAAATACACGGCTGACATCGAGCGCGATGCTGACGCTTTTGCTGAAAAACTCGGCAACACTAATTGATATGGAAGCACGTCACGACAGCGTACTCATGCAGGAAGTGCTCGATGCTCTCGCTATTGCTCCGAATGATACGGTTGTTGACGCAACGCTCGGTGGTGCCGGACATTTTTCTGCTTTTATTGCGACGCTCGGTGCCGGAGGCATCATTATTGGTATCGATGCCGATCCGGAGGCGGTTGAACGCGGTCGCGCCGCCTATGCGCTTGATCGAAGGCACGAACGTCCCACGGCACATTTGGTCAATGACAACTTTCGTCACCTTGCCCGTATTTTGGAACGACTGGGTATCGGTGAGGTTAATAAAATATTTTTTGATTTGGGATGGAGCGGCTATCAAATTGCGGCATCACGCGGTTTCTCTTTTCAGGCAGACGAGCCGCTCCTGATGACCTATGGCGACGGGGGCGAAACAGCCGCTGATATTGTGAATTCTGCAAGTGAGGAAGATTTAGCAAATATTATTTTTACCTACGGTGAAGAACGCTTTTCGCGTGGTATTGCTCGTGCCATTGTTGCGGCTCGCAGTAAAGAACGCATCCTCACGACTGAGGCGCTTGTTGCGGCCATCAAATCGGGTACCCCTCGCTGGTACCATGAACGAAAAACGCATGTTGCAACGAAGACGTTTCAAGCGCTTCGTATTGCGGCGAATGATGAAATAGGGAGCATGCGTGAAGGCATCACCAGTGCGCTTCGTGCACTGGCGCCTTCCGGTCGTCTCGCTATCATCTCCTTTCACAGTATTGAAGATCGTATCGTGAAGAATATGTTACGTGATGCGGTAGAGGAAGGATTGGGTGCGCTCGTATCAAAAAAACCAATTGCGCCATCTCGTGCCGAGATTCTTCGTAATCGACGGGCACGAAGCGCAAAACTACGGGTCTTCGAGCGATGTGCCGTTCGAGCATCAGTTGATGCTGACACTCATTTTTCATATGTATAATTTCCGACTCCATCTTCCGTTTTCTCTCCTATCGCTTTGTTCCGGTATGGTTGCCGCTCTGACAGTCGTCTACATCGGTCTCATTGCTATTGTTATGACCTATGCGGCCCTCACGGTTGAATTTTCACAGTCAGTGAAAAATGATGAGGCCACTGTTGCGATTCTCGAGTCGCAGTATCTTTCAGGAATAGCGAGTATCCAAGATTTGGATTATGGCGCCGCAGGGTACGTGAAGCCAGTGACACGATTTTTTGTACCTGCAATGAGAACGACCGCCTTACGGTAATAAAGTATGTGCCTCGTTAGAACGTACTATGACAGCAAGTATTAACAGCACTAATCGAGTGGAGTACGACACCATGAGTGTGTTCGTGTTCTATTTCTAATAGGATGCGCGCACAGTTTCGAGCTCGTATTCGTCTTATCCTTGCGGTCATCGCGCTCCTTGCGCTCGTGATTCTCCTGAGGCTTTATTTTTTGCAGATCATACAGGGGAACGATTATGCACAAAAAGCAGATAAACAGTTTGCCACGGGCGCCACGGGACTTTTTGATAGGGGGGCTATTTATTTTACGGATAAAGATGGCACCACGATTTCTGCGGCAACTCTGGCGACTGGATTCCTTATCGCTATAAATCCGCAGACGTTAGCGGACCCTGAATCTGCTTATGCGGCGATAGAGAATATTGCCTCAAGTTCTTTATCGCATGATGCTTTCATGGCCGCGGCGGCAAAAAAGAGTCAGGTATATATTGAAGTCGCACACCATATCCCAGAAGCGGCAGGACAAGCGCTCTCAGCACTTGCTATCACTGGGGTGCAAGTGCTTCGTGAACGTTGGCGGTACTATCCGGGAGGAACACTTGCGGCACCAACAATCGGGATTGTTTCGTACGGATCAGGGGATACGCTTGTTGGACAGACAGGTCTTGAATCAGTGTATAACAACACACTCTCTCGGACCGGAAATTCCTTATATAAAAATTTCTTTGCGGAACTTTTTTCTAATGTCGGCAATTTACTAGTCAATGCACAAGATGCGCGCGAGGGCGACATCATCACTAGCATTGAGCCTGAGGTGCAAACGCGACTTGCTTATGA
>DATKTB010000053.1:0-5000 GCA_035531355.1 Minisyncoccota bacterium
GCAGGTTCTACACGATATTGGAGCGTGAATGGTTTTATAGGTCCTCCTACGGCAGAAGCGTCGAGCACAATGGTCGCGGCACAAGCGTTCACCATAACGAGTATGACTATTGTTCGTAGCGCCGCCCCCGGGAGCGGTAAAACGTCAACAGTAACACTTGATGATAATTTATCGCCAACTTCTCTCTCTTGTTCTCTTACCGGTACCGGAAGTGGGGCAGGTATTACTACAAATACCTGCACGGGAAGCGTATCGGTGGCGGCGGGAGATGTGCTTGATATCTCCACCACCCTTTCAGCAAGCGGTACGATAGGTCAATATAGGATAGGGATAGTGGGGAACATAAGTTCTGTAGCACCCCCTGCAACCGTCTCTTCCCCTTCCTCTATTGGTTCTTCACTCTCGATGCCGCCGAACAATCTCGGCCTCGTCGGCTGGTGGACGTTTGACGGTGCACAAATGGTTTCAAACGTCGCCGACTCAAGCGGGAGCGGAAACAACGGAAATCTCGTCGGCGCAACGACCACCACGCCAGGCCCCATCGGCCAAGCGCTCTCTTTCAATGGAGTGAATAACAAAGTGACGATTGGCTCAGTAACCGCAAATCTTCAAGGTGTTTCTTTCTGGATGAAAGCCGCCACTTCAACGACTCAACAGAACATCATTGATGTGGATGGCGCAGGTACCAACGTTGAGATCGTCTCCGGTACGGTCACCGCAAACGGATTCACCTCTCCCACCATCTATGTGGACGGGGTGGTCTCCTCTACCGTAAGTGACACGGCCTGGCACCACATTGTGGTGACAACCGGCACGCCCATAAATGCAAACTCGTCAGTGACTCTCGGGAGTGTTGGCGGCACCTTCTTCGGCGGCTCTCTCGATGATGTCCGTATTTATAACCGGGTCCTCGGGGCTGGGGAGGTGAAGCAACTCTACAATCTCTAAATCAATACGATTTTTAGGGTATGTATTTTATTGTAGAGACGATGAGTGTCAGTGGTATACTGGACATTACTCATGGCAACTATATATATCGCTTCGGACCACGCAGGGTTTGCACTCAAGCAAGCGCTTATCGAACATATCCGTACACTCGGATACGGTGTAGAGGATATGGGCGCATACGCACTTAATCCAGAGGATGATTATCCGGATTTTATACTGCCGCTTGCGCAGAAAGTTTCTGAAGAAAACGCGCACGCGGCGGACTCTGCACGCGGCATTATTATCGGCGGGAGCGGACAGGGCGAGGCGATGAGTGCAAATCGCATACCCGGCATACGCGCCGCTGTTTTCTATGGTCCGCGGACAGTCACCTCGACGCTTGATATAGAGGGCGGGCATTCTGAAGACGGCTATGATTCAGTGCGCCTTCCGCGGCGGCATAATAATGCAAATGTGCTTTCTATCGGTGCGCGCTTTGTGTCGGGCGACGAAGCTGATGAGGCAGTCCGTATTTTTCTGGAAACGTCTTTTTCAGACGCCCCCCGCCACGCCCGACGTCTTGCAAAATTCTAAAGACGGCAACGTGTATACTTGAGGCATGAGCCTCGTTACTCCGGCGGTATTACCGGTCTCTCGTGAAGATCTTGAAAAGAAGATTGCCCGCTTCGTCGGTATTCCCGCGGTCACGCGCATTCAAATCGATACGGTCGATGGAAAGTTTGCAACGCCTGCTTCGTGGCCGTACGTCGCGCCGGAAGAGATGCGCGACCTGATTCGCGACGGTGTTTTATTGCCGACGCAAGAGCAGATTGAGTACGAGATTGACCTTATGTGTCTTGATGCGCTTTCCGCCGCTGGGAACTGGCTCGCGCTCGGCGCTTCGCGCCTCACCTTCCACGCTGAGAGCGCCATCGATATCGGGCGGCTTCTCGCTTCAGCGATTAAACAGTTTGGAACTGACGCCGTCTCTTTCGGTCTCGCGCTTAACGTGACGAGCGATGTGGCGCTTCTTGAAGTTTCTCTTGCGCACATTTCATACGTTCAGTTCATGGGCATTGCGACTATCGGGCGGCAAGGTCAGCCTTTTGATCGGCGCGTCCTTGAAAAAATACGCCTTTTCCGTAGCCGCCATCCGGAGATTCCGGTACAAGTTGACGGGGGAGTCTCGCTCGATACGGCACGGGAACTGCTTGCGCTCGGTGTATCGACTCTTATTGCAGGGTCGTCACTTCTACGGGCATCCGATCCGCGCAGTGAAATAGCGAAATTTGAGGCACTCCAGAATCCCTACCGTGTGTAGTATACTTACGTAGTATAGATTTATGACTGATATTCAATTTGATGAAGATCAGAAACCCTTTCAATCAATTGTTCCGCCGCACCAGTCGGCATTTGTACGACTGGTGCTTAAAACGGGCATCGTTTCAACAACAAGAAATGCAGAGTATGTGTTACTCGGTTTCGTGGGCATATGTGTGGTTGTCATAGTTCTCGTTCTTACGCTTAGTGGACATACTTCAAGTCCCTCAGCGGTTGTCGGTCCTCCGCGCATTACTCCAAATCCATAAATAAGGACATGGGAAAGAAATTCAGTACGAGTGCGGGCTTCACGTTAATAGAGCTTTTGGTGGTGATTGCCATCATTGGGGTTCTCTCCGCGGTCGTGTTGGTAAGTCTAAATACCGCTCGCGCAAAAGCGCGTGATGCCGCCCGATTTTCAGATTTGCGCCAAATACAAACAGCGGTAGAGGAATATAATTCAACCTACGGACATTACCCAGATTCCCATGGAGTGTGGACCTCTTTTGATTCTCCTTGGTATTCTCCTAATCCAATCTTTAATCCCCCGGCACTCAATTTAGGAACGGCGCTTCATCCCTATATTCCTAATCCTCATGATCCGCAAGGTGTCACCAATGATTCCGGATATCTCTATATCTCTCCTTCCGGAGGCGCCGATTACTGTATTCTCATGTATAGGAATCCTGAAAATATGCATGATTTCTCGTCTTCCGTCATACCGCCTCGTTGCGGAAGCGTGAATTCAAGCGGACAGTGTACTTCTGGTCCGAATGCTGTCTATGCCGGTACTGGCGTGTTTGCAAACGGATGTTGATGAGTCGAGTCGTGGTATCTTTTACGTATGGCTCTTACGGATGATGAAGTCTTACTGCTTGAAGCGAAGGCAGAAAAGATTCGCGAGACAATAATCACCATGCTTGTTGCGGCAGGGAGCGGGCACACCGCAGGACCGCTCGACATGGCGGATATTTTTGCGGCATTTTATTTTCATATTTTAAAACACGATCCGAAGAATCCTGACTGGGAAGATCGCGACCGGCTTATTCTTAGTAACGGTCATATCGTGCCGGTGCGGTATGCCGCTATGGCACACGCCGGATATTTTCCGATAGAGGAATGTCTCACGTTGCGAAAATTCGGAAGCCGCCTGCAGGGACATCCTGAACGTTTGCGTCTTCCGGGTCTCGAAACGACTTCGGGTCCTCTGGGTGAAGGACTTTCACAAGCGGCGGGTATCGCGTACGCCTTTCGTATGGATGAGAAAAAACAGCATGTGTTTTGTCTCATGGGAGACGGGGAGCAGAATGAGGGAAATATCTGGGAAGCGGCGATGTTCGCCGGGAAAAACGCCCTTTCAAATATCACGGCCGTTATCGACCGTAACAATATTCAGATTGATGGACTGACTGAAGAGGTGATGCCCCTCGATTCGCTCCGCGCCAAATACGAATCTTTTAACTGGCATGTCCTTGAAGTAAATGGACACGATATGCGGGCGTTTATTACTGCAATTGAAGAAGCGAAAACGATTTACGAGAAACCGACGCTTATCATCGCGCACACCATTGCCGGCAAGGGAGTACCGGAAATTGAATTTAATTATCTGTGGCACGGCAAGCCGCCTACCAAAGAAGAAGGGAAGCGATTCTTACAAGAAATCCGCTCGATGGGCGGTAAAGTATCCGGTGAATATGCTTAACGCACACGCGTCACTTTCAGGGAAAGTATTTTCTCCCGATATCGAACAAGCGCCGACGCGTGACGGATTCGGACATGGGGCAGTCGAAGCAGGAAAAGAAAATAAAGATGTTGTGGTACTCTGTGCCGACCTTACCGAGAGCACGCGTGCCGAATGGTTTCAGAAAGAATTTCCAGAGCGTTTTGTCGAGGTAGGTATTGCGGAACAAAATATGGCCGCTTTGGGCGCGGGATTTGCTCTGGCCGGAAAAATACCTTTTATTGCAAGTTATGCGGCTTTTAATCCGGGGCGTAATTATGAACAGGTTCGCACTACGATCGCACTCAATCAGTCGAATGTAAAAGTATGCGGTATGCATGCGGGTGTCTCAGTCGGTCCTGATGGCGCGACTCATCAGATGCTTGAAGATATCGGATTGATGCGGATGTTGCCGGGCATGATTGTTATTGCACCCGGAGACGCCGAAGAGGCACGCAAAGCAACATACGCCGCGGCGCACCACGTCGGTCCGGTCTATCTTCGTTTCGGTCGCTCAAATACACCGACGTTTACCACCGGTGAGACACCGTTTCAGATAGGGAAGGCACTTACGCTTTGGGAATCAAGAGCACCGCGTGTCGCGCTTCTCTCGACCGGTTCGATGAGTTACGCCGCGCTCACTGCCGCCCGCGCGCTTGCGGATCTTGGTATCGAAAGTATGGTGCTCCATGTACCGACGGTGAAGCCGCTTGATGAGACGCTCGTACTCGATGCGGCAAAACGTGCGGGCCGTGTCATTACGGTTGAAGAGCATCAGGCCGCGGGCGGTTTTGGAAGCGCGGTAGCGGAGTTTCTTGCCGCGCATCATCCGGTACCCATGCGTATGATCGGGGTTACCGATCAATTTGGACAATCAGGCACACCGGATGAACTGCTCACCCACTACGGACTTGATGCGGCACACATACAAGAGGTGGCAACCGCATTTGTTCATGAGGAAGAGGACGCGCTTCCTGTGTTGGGGATATGACCGAAAAAATAAATACGTATCTTGCGTTGCTTATTATTACTA
>DATKTB010000054.1:0-6943 GCA_035531355.1 Minisyncoccota bacterium
AGGGACGGCATGCGTAACCGTCCTTCTGGATTTCTTCGCTAACTTTGCAGAAAGACGAGGATTGGTGCCATCACATCGCTGTGCCTGAGATTCGCTCACCAGTCCTGGCTTTGCCCCCGCATGCGAACAGAGAAGATGTCCATTTTCCAATTTCCCCGTGCATCCGCAACAAGGAATACATCCTGCAAACCCAGTATCCTTGAGAAGAGCGTGATGCTTTTTCTTCGCAAGAACGGGTTTTTTTTGAGCCTCTTTATTCTTCATTGCTTCTCCTTTTTCTTTTTTAAAGACCAAACTGTGCCAAACACGTTCGTCAAGCACAGAGGTGTATTATACATTATTTCCCTAGTGGTGCAAGATGGAGAAACGAGCGACGATGCAGTACGCAAGGAGCGTGCGCCGCGAGCTCCTTATAATGAGCACGGGTGCCATATCCCTTATGTTTCTCAAAAGAAAATTGTGGATACTCTTTTGCGAGCACACACATGAGGCGGTCACGGGTAACTTTCGCGGCAACCGAGGCAAGCGATATGAGCGGTATAAGCGCATCCCCGTGGATGATAGTCTCTTGGGTATATATCTTCGGTGCGTGCAATGAGCCGTCCAATTGGATATGGATGTGTGTCGGGTCTGGCGCAAGCGCCGCTACTCCGCGCGTGAGTGCTCGTTGTACCGCCTCAACAATGCCCACCGTATCGATGGTCTCCGCACTTTCAAGCTCAACAACAAATTGTACGTCGCCCTGCACCCGGCGCGCTTCAAGTATGGTAAATAGTTCTTCACGCTTCTTCTCTGAGAGTTTTTTTGAGTCGGCAACTCCTGGAAATTCCCGTGCAACATCGAATCCGTCCGGCACCATAACCACCCCCACCGAGACCGGCCCTGCCAAGGGTCCCCGCCCCGCCTCATCTATCCCTAGCGTGAATCTCATGAGAAAAGTATATACTGAAGAGGATGTCCAGTCGTTTCATTCACCTCCATACGCACAGCCACTACAGCTTTCTTCAAGCACTACCCAAAATAGATGAGCTTGTTGAAAAGGCGAAAAAAGAAGGAATGGATGCCCTTGCGCTCACGGATGCTGGGAATATGCATGGCGCTATTGAGTTTTATAAATCGGCTCGTGCGGCGGGTATCAAACCAATTCTTGGTGTCGATGCGTACCTCGCACCACGTTCGCGGTTCGAGAAAGACCCGATACTTGATGCAAAACGATCCCGCATCGTACTGCTTGCAGAAAATAATGAGGGTTACAAAAACCTTCTCGCACTCGTAACGAAATCATGGACTGAAGGATTTTTCGAAAAACCGCGCATCGATACCGAGCTCTTGCGCATGCATCATGCGGGACTTATTGCCCTTATCCCCTCGTTCGCGGGCGATAGCTCACAATTCTTGCGTGCCAACTCTCCTGAAGGAGCGAGCGCCTTTCTCGAAGAATATAAGGAGATCTTCGGAGCTGAAAACATTTTTCTTGAGATTACCCATCACCCGCACGTGGCAGGCCATGAAGAACTCATGCAGAAAATTATCGCGCTCAGCAAAAAAAGCGGTGTTCCGCTTCTGGCGCAACATGATGTCTACTATTTAAACTCTACGGATCAGGAAGCAACCGAAACCCTGCGACGCATCGGCCAAGGAGGTCACGGGCGAAACGAAAAGGAAGACTTCTCGTTTATAACGGAGAAACAGGCGCTTCAATTTTTTAAAGACATTCCTGAGGCAATCGACAACACCGGGAAAATTGCCGAGCGCTGTAACCTCTCTATCGAAATCGGAAAGTGGGTCTTCCCTTCTGTTCCCGTATCGCCGGGCTTTAAAGATCACGACGAAGAGCTTCGCGCAAAAACATACGCCGGTATCGCCAATCGAGGACTTCTAGAGACGAAAGAAATTACTGACCGCGTCGAGTACGAATTGAACATCATCATCACTAAGGGATTCGCTGTATATTTTCTCATCGTTGCCGACCTTCTGAACTTCGCCAAAAGTGCGGGCATTCTGACGACCACTCGAGGTTCGGCGGCCGGAAGCCTCGTTGCCTATCTTATCGGCGTGACGAACGTAAATCCGCTTTTCTATAAACTTCCTTTTGAACGATTCTTGAACCCTGAACGTCCGAAGGCACCTGATATCGACATGGATATGGCTGATAATCGCCGGGACGACATGATTGCCTACACGAAAAGGAAATATGGCGCTGACCATGTTGCCCAGATCGGAACCTTCGGCACCATGATGGCACGCGCGGCCGTGCGCGATGTCGCGCGGGCACTGGGGCATTCGTACACGACCGGTGACCGGCTCGCCAAACTCATTCCGCTCGGATCCCAGGGCTTCCCAATGACTATCGAACGTGCGCTTGAACTCGAACCCGACTTAAAGAAAATCTACGACGAGGATGACGATGCTCATGAAATTATTGATCTGGCGCAACGTATCGAAGGATGCGTCCGCCATGTCGGCGTACACGCGGCAGGAGTCGTCGTCTCACCAACGCCCCTTATTGAATGGGCACCGGTCCAACCCGATCCGAAAGGAACGGGGAAACCTATCACCCAATACGATATGTATTCCGTGACGGACGATGGTGGCGTCGGTCTCCTAAAATTTGACTTCCTAGGTATTAAAAATCTTGCCATTCTTGCGAACACCGTCGCACTGGTAAAAGAAACTCAAGGCATAGATATTGATATTGAAAACATCCCTATCGACGACAAAAAAACCTACGAGATGCTCGCTCGTGGCGATACAGAAGGCGTCTTCCAGTTGAACGGCTCGGGCATGACTCGATGGCTGAAGGAATTGCGACCGGAAACAATTCATGACATCAACGCAATGGTCGCCCTGTATCGCCCCGGACCTATGGATACCATTCCAAACTATATCGAGCGCAAGCATAACCCAAAACTCATTCACTACCTGGATCCGCGTATGAAAGATTATCTCGATTTCTCATACGGAATTATCGTGTATCAGGACGATGTGCTTCTCACGGCCATCACGCTCGGCGGATATTCATGGCTCGAAGCGGATTCGCTCCGCAAAGCGATGGGGAAAAAGATTCCGAAAGTCATGCAGGCGGAAAAAGCAAAATTGCTGAAAGGTTTTATGGAATACGGAAAACTTTCAAAACAGACCGCCGAAAAAATCTGGTCGCTGATTGAACCATTCGCCGCTTATGGATTTGGAAAAGCACATGCCGCCAGCTACGGAAAAGTCGCCTACCAAACAGCGTACATGAAGGCGAATTATCCCGTCGCCTATGTCACCGCGCTTCTCACTGCCGACTCAGGCGATACGGAAAGCATCGCTATTCTAGTCGCCGAGGCAAAACGTATGGCTATTCCCGTTCTCCCTCCCGATGTAAACGAGAGCGGAAGTGTGTTCACGATAGTGCACCATGAGCCATCTATACTCGCATCCGAGACAAACGGAGATCATTCCCCAAGAAACACAGACAATTCATCGTCGTCTCACTCAGCAATCCGTTTTGGGCTCTCTTCAATTAAAAACTTCGGCGAAGGAATTGCCGAAGCAATCATTTCTGAACGGAACGCGCACGGACCATTTGCTTCCCTTTCTGATTTTCTCTCTCGGGTCGGTTCAAAAAATCTCAATCGCAAATCACTTGAGTCATTGATAAAATGCGGCGCACTCGATTCGTTGAGTTTTGATACGGGCGGTCGAAGTACGTTATTAAAAAACATCGAGACCTTGCTCGCCTTTCATAGAGAGGCAACAGCCATCGCGCCGCAAGAATCACTTTTCGGTTCTCTCATGGCGCCACCGCCACTCTCGCTCCCGGTGGAAGCGGCACTCTCGCTCACCGACAAACTGAACTGGGAGAAAGAACTCTTAGGTATTTATATCTCCGGACATCCGCTTGACGCGCACGAAGCGATGACCAAAAAATCGCACCTCACTATTGCGAAAATAAAAGAAGATCCCCATACCGGCATGCTTCTCATCTTGCCAGTCTTAGTATCAGTGGTACGAACGATTCTCACCAAAAGCGGTGAAAAAATGGCGTTCCTTACCGTGGCTGATACGACCGAATCAATCGAAGCGGTTATCTTCCCAAAACTTTTCAAAGAACATGCCGCGCGTATCACACCTGATGCCTGTCTTTTAATCAAAGGGAAAGTCACCGTCAGAAACGGCGAACCATCCATCGCTATTGATGAACTCAAGCCACTCAAGCAGTGATGTGGTATTCTCTTTCGTATGACTTCTATTGAGGCAAAGCGCCATACCCTCGCACACCTGCTTGCCGCAGTCGTCTTAAAACGCTACCCGCACGCAAAACCGACTATCGGTCCCGCCGTCGATAACGGCTTCTATTATGATTTTGATTTCTCCGGAGGTGAGAAACCCGGCGAAGATGAGCTTGCGACGCTGACCGAAGAAATGCGCGGACTCCTTCCTTCTTGGGTGAGCATGCATGGTGCTGAAGTTTCTCCCGAAGATGCCCGAAACCACTTTGCGCACAATCCATTTAAACTTGAGCTCATTGATGAGATTGTGAAAAAGGGAGAGAAACTGACGCTCTACACCGCGGGTGATTTCACCGACCTCTGCCGCGGCGGTCATAGCGAGAACCCGGCAAAAGACATTCTGCCTGATTCATTTATGCTCGATCGGGTGGCGGGTGCCTACTGGCGTGGCGATGAAAAAAATCCTATGCTCACGCGCATCTACGGCCTTGCCTATGACACCCGCGCAGAACTTGATGCCGCGCTCGTCCAGAGAGAAGAAGCGAAGAAGCGCGACCATCGCAAGATTGCGAAAGAGCAAGGGCTCTTGGTTTTTTCCGATTTGGTCGGGAGCGGTATGCCGATTTTTACCCCGAAAGGAAACGTCATTCGTTCAGCGATTATTAACTATTCGCGCGAGCTCAATGCCGAACTTGGGTTTGGCGAAGTGCATACTCCTAATATCAATAAGGCCGAGCTTTTTAAAATTTCCGGACATTACGACCAATACAAGGAAGACATGCTGACCGTGCATTCGCAATATGTCGAAGATGAAATGTTCCTCAAGCCGATGAATTGCCCGCAACATACTCAAATATACGCGTCGGCACCGCGAAGTTATCGCGACCTTCCGGTTCGTTTTTCTGATTTTGCAGTACTGTACCGCGATGAGCGCCCGGGCGAACTTTCCGGCCTCACGCGCCTCCGCGCTTTTTCGCAAGATGATGGCCACATTTTCTGTCGTGAAGATCAAATTGAGAGCGAAATGACTAATGTTCTTATCGCTATACAAAAAGCGCTTGCGACCTACCGTATCGATTATTGGGTACGGTTATCACTCCGAGACCCCCAGAAGAAAGAAAAATATATCGGTGATGATGCGGTGTGGGAGAAAGCAGAGGCGCTCATGAGACAATTGTTAAAAGAAAAGAAAGTATCCCACAAGGAGGCGCTGGGTGAAGCGGCTTTCTACGGCCCCAAGATGGACATTATGGCGGTCGATGCAATCGGACGCGAATGGCAAATATCAACCATCCAGCTCGACTTAAATATGCCCAAACGGTTCGGTCTCGAATATACCGCGGAAGACGGTACGAAGAAAACACCCGTCATGATACATCGTGCACTTACCGGCTCTCCTGACCGCTTTATGGGCATCCTTATTGAGCACTATGCTGGCGCACTCCCCCTTTGGCTCAGCCCGATACACGCGCGGGTGGTACCTATATCTGAAAAACAGGCGGCATACGCACACCGTATCGCCCAGGCACTGGCGGCGGCAAACATCCGTACCGATGTCGATGACGCAAATGAGTCTCTCGGTAAGAAAATACGGGCAAGCAAAATAGAAAAAATCCCCTACTTATTGGTTGTCGGTGACGCTGAAATGACTGCTTCAACTATAACAATCGAAAGCCGAGATAACGGAAAACTCGGCACGCAGACGCTTCCTGATTTCATCAAGAACATAACCAAAGAAATTACAGAGCGAACATAAGCGAGCATCTCATACATAAAAAACACTTTCATTTCTGAAAGTGTTTTTTATGTATGGAATCTTATTACACGCCGAGAACTGAGAGCGCACGGGTGAAAGCAATCTTTGCACCGGTGAGGCCGTCCGTATAACTCGAATCAATAGCCGTCGTGAGTGCAGAAACTAACTTCTCCAAAGAAGGCGTATCGAGACGCGCCGTAAGACGCGCGATTGAGGTGTCACAAGGGGAACCATCGATGCGTGCGCGATACGTATCGTCAAGAATACAGGCGACTGCCGATACAAGACGTTCCGGAGATCCTCCTCCGCGCACGTGCTGACGGAGACCGGCAAACACCGCACCACGATCCCCGTGAGCGAGAGCCGACGTGAGGCCGCGCACATCGGCGGGAACTGAGACTGGCGGAATACTAGGCTCAACGTTTTCAACCGGCGGTTCAACGCGATCGTATAGTGGTTCAGTTTTTACTGCTGGAGAAACGGTGCGCGACACAGGAGGTGATGACGTCGTGCGGGAAAGACCTTTCACAAGATCTTCGATTGAGAGAGCGCCATTCTGAGCAAAAGATTTGAAACCATCATATGAAGAGTATGCGCGAGGCGCTTCCGGTATAGGATCTGTCGATTGATTCAATACCTCCGACACCTCGGGCGCTCTGGGTGATTCTTGCACCGCGACGGGTGCGGGAACCAATTCCTGAGCGTTTAGCAAAAGCGAGACGCGAGCGGCAAAATCACGAAGCGATCGATTCGCAAACGGTACCACACCAAAGAGTGCCACATATGTAACGATGAGTGCGCCAAGGATGAGGACTGCCCAATAGACGAACGTACCAACGGGACCAAGATCAAGACCGGTGTAAGGAATTTGTGAAAGATAGAGATACGTAAGCGGTTGCGTGCCCATATGAGGGAGAGCGGCAAGCGTAATAGTTGGAGGAGGACTGCCGCCACCGCCACCGCCACCGCC
>DATKTB010000055.1:0-4070 GCA_035531355.1 Minisyncoccota bacterium
CCCATACCTCCATAACTACCCGCCCAATCAACCAACATAAGTTTACCACCCGGGACGAGGACCCGGCGTATCTCGGCAAGAAGCGCAAATCGATTCTCAACCTGAAAAAGAGTGTTCGCCAGAAGGACCGCATCAAGTGATCGGTCGCGCAGATTGGTCCCGCCCGGTTTTTCAATATCGCCCCACACTGTTTGAATAATGCGCTGGTGCTGTTCGTGGGTATTGAGTTTCAGATGTTTCAAAATATCCTCCTGTATATCAATCGCATATACTTTTCCACTCGATCCGACAATCGCCGCCGCCGCGCGTGCGTAATGACCGGAACCCGTGCCAAAATCACCAACTTTCATTCCTTCTCGCAAACCCAGTTGTAATACATTTTCTTGGGGGGAACTAAAATTCGCGCTCATGCATATAAAATACCACGCGCGCGGCTGTGCCGCGCGCGCAATCAACAGAGAAGAGTATTAAAATTACAGCGCGACCATCGAAGCTATTGAGTCCCCTTCACGCATTTTCATCACTCGAACCCCCTGCGTCGCTCGAGAAAGAAGCGAAATTGATTTAATCGACGTACGAATCACCTGCCCTTTCTTGGAGACAACGACGAGTTCTTCATCCTCGAGAGAGCCGGTAATAACCTTCGCGCCGATAAATTCACCGGTCTTCGCCGTAACGTCAGCAGTTTTAATACCCGAACCGCCGCGCCCCTGTACCTTGTATTCAGACATTTTAGTGCGCTTGCCGTACCCCTTGCTCATAATCACGAGGAGCGATGCATCTTTTGTCTCGAGCACGGGAATGACTTCCGCTGAAACCACCCGGTCACCTTTCTTTACGTTCATACCCCGGACGCCACCGGCGGTTCGACCCATCTCACGCGCCTCTTCGACATCAAAGCGAATCGACTGTCCTTTCGAAGTCACGATAGAAACGGTATCTCCTTCTGAAGCATGGTGTGCGGAAACGAGTCGATCACCTTTTTTCAAATTGATAGCGATGATACCCGAGCGACGCACGTCAGCGAACGCCTTTGCGGCCACGCGCTTCACCACGCCCTCTTCGGTCACAAAGACGACTGAAGACGCGTCGAGCGCCGCACCTTTCGGTACCGGAAGAATAGAGGTTACTTTTTCCTCAGCGGCAAGAGAAAGGAAATTCATGATGCTCTTTCCCTTCGTCGCGCGGCGGCCTTCTGGAAGTTCATACATCTTAATTTGATACGCTTTCCCAAAATCGGTAAAGAAGAGCAATTCGCTATGAGCGCTCGTCACGAGGAAATGCGTTACGATATCCTCTTCTTTCGTCGCAATATCGACGACGCCGACCCCGCCCCGTTTCTGACTCTTGTACTCATCGGGATTAGTCCGCTTCACATACCCGCCCTGAGTGAGGAGAAGCATCGAATCTTCATCCGGTACCAAATCTTCCACTGAGATATTCTGTACGCCGCCACGCACAATACGCGTACGACGATCATCGCCATACTTCTCCATAAGCTCTTCCAATTCTTTCTTTACGACGGCGAGAATCTTTTTGGGTGATGAAAGAATATCCTGCAATTTCTTAATGAGCGCTTGTATCTCAGAAAGCTCATCTTCGAGCTTTTTCCGCTCAAGACCCGCGAGCTTTGAAAGACGCATCTCGAGAATGGCAGCCGCCTGCAAAACCGAGAAACCAAACTTCTTCTGAAGCGCGAGACTCGCGGTCGGTATATCGGACGATTTCTTAATAATGGCAATGACCTCATCAATGTGATCCAGCGCCTTGCACAAACCGATGAGGATATGTTCACGTTCTTGTGCCTTCCGCAAATCAAACTCGGTACGAAGCTTGACCACCTCTTGACGGTGGTGCACGAAATGACTCAGCATCCCCTGCAGAGAAAGCATCTCTGGCACGCCATCAACAAGTGCGAGCATGTTGTAGTGGAAGGTGCTCTCAAGCTCGGTGTATTTATATAAATTATTGAGAACCGCCTGCGGATGTGCCGTTCCTTTGAGCTCAACAACAATGCGTACATCAGGCATACCGCGATCATCCCCCGCTGACTCGTCCCGCAAATCGCGAATGCCTTCAATTTTCTTATCTTGTACTAAATCGGCGATGCGAGAAATGAGTTCACTCTTGTTCACACGATACGGAATGGAGGTGATGATAATGCGCGTATCTTTTTTCCCATCATCAACAATCTCAGCCTCGCCTCGGACCACGACCGGCCCGCGTCCGGTGCTGTACGCATGCTTCACGTCAGCGGCGTTAAACGCGACGCCGCCCATCGGAAAATCGGGACCTTTCACAAACTGAAGAAGATCGTCGGTTGTCGCTTCAGGGTTTTCAATAAGATGAATAGTGGCCGTCACCACTTCGCGAAGGTTATGCGGTGGAATATTTGTCGCCATACCGACAGCGATGCCGAGCGTACCGTTCAAAAGAAGATTAGGGAGTGCCGCCGGAAGAACGCTCGGTTCCTCACGGGTCGCATCATAGTTTGGATTCCATTTGACGGTCTCTTTTTCAAGGTCAGCAAGAAGCGCATCGGAAATACGGGACATTTTTGCCTCGGTATACCGCATAGCGGCTGGACTATCGCCATCGATACTGCCGAAGTTTCCTTGCCCGAGAACAAGGGGGTACCTATGTGAAAATGTCTGCGCCATTTTTGCCATCGAGTCATACACGGCAATGTCGCCGTGCGGATGATATTTACCGAGCACTTCACCGACCACGGTGGCGCTTTTGCGAAACTTTGCACTCGGCACCAGCCCCATATCTTTCATCGCGTACAGAATGCGGCGGTGCACGGGTTTCAATCCGTCACGCACATCCGGCAACGCACGTCCCGTAATAACGGTCATGGCGTAGTCGATGTACGACTGGCGCATTTCAGCGACAATCGGCTGATCAATCACGTTTGCCGCAACCGGTATCGGTGCGTCCTTTTCTACGTTCTCTTTGCCGCGTGCCATGGTAATTGAATAAAATAATTAGAACGGCAGTGTGGTTTGTTCAGCGGACTTCTGCGAAGACGGAGCCGGCGTCGTATCGACAATCTCAATGTGTGCCGGTGCAGTCGGGCCCTGAAGCGCACCAGCGGCACCCACGCCAGCCAGTTCTGTTTGTGTATCCGAAATACTCGTTGTCGTGGCAATAATGTTCGGTTGCGCGAGAGCCGCAAACGAAGTTCCTTTGAGTGCAAATGATCCTGAAACGGTGTTCCCCACCAGCCACACAAACGCGATGAGTGCGCTTCCAAATGCCGCCGTTGCGAGCGCAATATTCTTGCGTACCTGATGCGGCTTTCCCTTTATGTGTTCAATATGCTCGAAAATATTTTTCATAGGCAATTATGGTTTCAGTATCAGTATACTCCCATTCCGTTCCGCCAGGTCCTTTTTCTTCAGAGTGAGTTTATCAATTGTTTCGCTTCCATTTCCCGCATCTTTAATGAAATTCTCAAGCGACTTCGCCTCACCCATACCCTGCCAATGCATGGGAATAATTATTTTTGGTTCCAAAGAAACCGCGAGTTCATGCGCTTTCGCGGCGGAGAGTACTCCTCCACCACCGATAGGCAAAAAGAGAACGTCGATTTCATCAATACTTTCGCGTGCCTCTTTTGACAGATCCTCATCGATGAGTGCGCCAAGGTGTACGAGCGTCATGTCTTCAAGCCGCACACTATATATAGTATTCACATAGTCTGCCTTGCTGGAAGCAGTTTTCTTGTCCTCTCTAGGATACGCGCTCTTTGAAAGGAATCCCTGTATGACCACTCCCTGTCGTTCGTACTCGCCGGGACCGGTGATGGCAAAGGGGGCGGTACCTCCGTACGTTACTTCTTCAACACCGTTCATATCAGCGTGATTACGTGAGACAAGGGCGATGTCTGCCCCAAAACGGACTGAAGGAAGAGTCCCTCCTTTTGCAATTGGATCAAAAACAATCGTCAAATCGCCGAGCGTCACCTTAAAACATTGCCCGCCGTGGTGCGTAATAACCATAAGTATCCTTACAGTAGCATTTTTCGACACTATTTGCTAGAGTTCATCTGTTGCGTGCAGAAGTAG
>DATKTB010000056.1:0-8189 GCA_035531355.1 Minisyncoccota bacterium
AATTTCTTGAAAGAGCGATTGCTGGCGCGCGGATTTTCACCGACTGGTTTTAATAATTATGTGCAGTCGCCGTGGCAATATTATTTTCGCACCTTGCTACAGCTTCCGAGTGCGTCCGAGATTCCGATGCTGTTCGGTACCGCAGTGCATGCAGGATTAAAGGCGTATGCCGATACGCTCGCCCGTGGTGCAGGAAACCTCGAACGAGCACTGCACACGCTTGAAATGGAATTACAGCGTATGCCGCTCTCACCGCTTGACCGAAAAGAATTGTTTAAAAAAGGTACGGACGTACTGCGCACCTATCTCGCACAAGAAGGCGCATCCATGGCGAATCTAGAGGAATCTGAGTTTTCTATTACTACTTCGCTTACCGTGCCGGGTGTTGGGGAAGTGCCACTCACCGGTAAGCTCGATCGCCTTGATAGGCGTACTGACGGCACCGTTACGGTCATTGATTACAAAACGGGAAAAGCACGAAGTGAAAATGCCATCAAAGGTTTAACCAAATCAGATGAGGGAGGCTATTATCGCCAGCTTGTGTTTTATAAACTGTTACTCGATAGGGATGGGCGGTTTACGATGAATGAGGGAGCATTGCATTTTGTCGAGCCGGATGAGAAAGGGAAGTGCATGATACGAGCCTTCACAATTTCTTCTGAGGAGGTTGCCGCACTTACGTCCGAACTTATTGTCGCCGCACAGAAGATTGCAGACGGCTCGGCCTTTCACGTTGTTTGTGATCCCGAACGGTGTGACTACTGTCCACTCGTCGGGTTTTTACAAAAATAAAAGCGTATAAAACTATTTGGCGCTCGCCAGAGCTTGCTCAACTAATTGGTTTACTCCTTCATAGGAATAGGCGCCATTCATTACGATTGGTGGTTGGCCGGCGACCAGGATGAGTGAGTACGGCGTGCCGGCGGCACCCATTGCGAGTGCGTTTTGTCGGTCGGCATTAATTCGCGCATCGACTGTTTGCGTCGCATTCGCAAAACAGGAGGCGAATGCATTTCCTGAGATGCCTATGGTTGCGACAAATGCGCCGTACTGGGTGGGATCGACTGGTTGGTGTGCAAAAAGCATATCTGAAAACTTCCAGAATGCATCGGTGCCCCCAACAAGCGCCGCGCATTCGGCCGCTTCGGCATGCTTCATCGCATTCGGATGAATCTCGACAAGAGGAAATTCACGATAGACCCATGCGACATCTCCGGTCGCTCCTTGGTCTGCGATGATTTCATGCAAGACGGTATCGAATCCTTTACAGTATTCACAATCAAAATCGGCATATTCGACAATCATGACTTTCGCAACCGGGTTTCCAAAAATATGATCACCGATGCCGACTGGACGCACCAGACTCGGGTTTCCAGTGGGTACGCCCTGTCCAGAGTTCTTGGGGAGCGAGATATATACGGCGATAGCAAGGACCATACCGCTGAAGATAATGACCAATGGAATTTTCATCGACGATTTCATAATTGAAGTGCGTGCGTAAGCGCGGGCGTCTGTATCTTTTCTCCCCAGTGCGACGTATCGATTTTAATGTCGCGTGTATCAAGCAGGTCTTTGTATTTCAATTTTCCATGCTTCAGCGCGTACTCATACAACTCACGCGTGAGTCGAACGTCTTCAATGCAGTATTCGCGTACCTCGCGCTCTTTTCCTTCGCGCCACCACACGCCGGCTTTCATTCCATCGCCTGATTTTCCGCGCCCCAGAGTCGCTTCAGCAAGTGATTGAAGTCGGATACGACGGCCAAGCGCTTTCTGCACCTCAGATAGTAAATCGAGTGACTGCATCTGGGTGAGATCACCGGGGTAGTAGCGGTTTAAGAGCGGGATATCAAACGAATCGGAGTTAAAGCCAATGAGCATATCTGCATGCTCGATAAGGGGCCACAATTTGGGAAGTTCTTCTTTTGAGAATGACGAATACTTTTCGGTAAGTGAGTCATGAACGGCTACGACGATAAGCTCTTGTTCATTTACATCAACGTGTCCACGCACGACCGAGTCAGATATAGATTCGATATCGAAAGTGATTGCGCGCATCCCGTTAGAAATAGAACACGAACGCATTCATTGCGCCGCACTCTATCCGATTATGAAAACAAAAATTTCTCATGGTGTCATCATTATATACCAGGGTTCGTGATTTCTAACGGGACGCATACGGTTAGCTCCCGGCACGGAGTCGCACCGGGAGTTCAGAGAGCGGAAGGCCTTCTTCTTCACCCGTACGAAGTATTTTGATCCGCGCGGTCTGATTCTGGATTTCATCAGCACCGTAGACCATAAAGAGCGGAATAGCACGCTTCACTGCATCTTTGATTTGGTCGCTCACGGAGCGGGAAGTAAGATTTACAAATACGCGCCCTCCTTCTTTTCGGAGCGTGTCGGCAAACGCTTGGGCGGCAGGTATCGAACCCTCATTTGGTGTCCCGAGATAGAGTTGCGGTTTATTGGTAGTGGCAGGAAGCACGAGGTGGTGCGTCTCAAGGAAATCACTCATCGTCACTTCACCGATAGCAAAACCAACCGCCGGGACAGGGTCACCACCAAAGAGTTCGGTCAGACGGTCATAACGTCCGCCCCCGAACATTGCCCGTGGATTCTCAGGATTGGTATCAAAAACCTCGAAGACCATGTCGGTATAGTAATCAAATCCACGGGTAATGGTGGCGTCGAAGACGACGTTAGTTACGCCCCGCGCTTTCAGTGTCTCGATGCGGTCAAGGAGCCGGCGTTTCTCGTGTGCGACATCAGGATCCTCGCTCGCGGAATCAATAATGGCGAGAGGGTCTTTCTCCGTGAGCGCGCTCGACGCAAGCGCGAATGCTTCAGGAGCCATTTTTGATTTTTTGTCGAGAAGGCGAAGGTACTGACGGATAGAGTCACCCGAAAGTCCTGCCGCTTTGCAGGCGGCGTTTAAGAGCGTTCGTGAGTTCATGCGGATAACAAAATCACTCTCCTGAGCGCCAAATGCTTTGATAATTTCAGACGCCAATCGCACAATCTCAATGTCGGCTTCGCCTTCCGGAAGGCCGAGCAGGTCAACATCGGTTTGATAAAATTCGCGCAAACGTCCCTTTTGCGGTCGTTCGTAGCGGAAACGGTTACCGATAGAGAACCAGCGAAGCGGAAAAGCGAGCTCGCGGCGCTTTCCGACGACCATACGCGCCAAGGTCGGTGTCATCTCCGGACGGAGTGTCACGCGCCGGTCGCCGCGATCGGTAAACGTATAGGTTTGCTCGTTTACAATTTCTTCTGAAGTTTTTGCCTCATAGAGTTCGGCACGCTCAAGAGGGGAAGCGTTATATGCTTCGTACCCCCAGCGGTGAAGAGTATCGCGCATAACGGAAAATAGAGCATCCATGTGTGCCCAGTCATCCGGATAGAAATCACGTACCCCTTTATAAGACTCAGTTGAGAGTGGTTCAGCCATGCCCTGATTTTATCACGGACTTCTTGCGGAGCGTAGCGCGTGCCGCGGCCGATATTTCTTTGTGTATATTACACTCCCGAGTTGTTTGAGCCGGCAGAAACGTATTTAAGAATAATATCGCGCATCATTTCGGGACGAGGTATGCCGTACATATGGAACTCATCGACGGCTCCGGCGCTTTGGACCGTGATACTGCCGATACCGAGCAGGGAAGTGAGCACTCCCTTCACATCGGTCGTTACGTCTTGTACGCGCGAAAGAGACAAACTTGAGACTTCACGATTGAAATACCCACGTTGTTTGATATCGACGATGCGTTGATTCGTCAGGACCCAGAGATTGAGAAAATATTGAGTGAACGCGCTCCATGCGAATGTCCACGTACCGAGTAGCCAAATACCAAGTAGGGCGCGCATGATTGGTGTCTGGTATTGGAAAAGAGCCGCATACGGCGCAAGGGGCGTCACGAGTATTAAAAGTTTGGGAAGCGCGAAAGGGATGATCGCAAGAATCGCGTACGGAAGAAGTTCAATCACAAAAAGAAACCAGTGCTTTCGAGCTTCGAGAACGACATGTTCGCCCGGTTCAAGTTCAAATTCTTTCATGGAAGAGCGGCGGTTATGAAGAATACGTGACCGGAAAGGGTGTAGGACATAAGTGCAAACGACAGAAAAAGATGTATCCCTATCGCAGGGAATGCCACCCAAGATGCGTGAGAATATCGAAGCCAGTGGTAAATAGCGACGAGTGTGTAGAGCACCCATATGGCGAAAACGAAATACAGTCCCCAGGTCACCAGGACGCCTATAGAGATGGTGCTCGGTAGATTAAAATGCTGAAGAAGCGCAGTAGGGGGTGAGAATGGCTTGAGTGGCTCCGTAGGCATTACAAGAATGATACTACGAGGGTGAAGTGAGGCCAATAGTGTTTGCGGAGCAACATTATTGCGCCGAACGAGCCCTCGTATGCCTACATACGAGGAGCCGGGGTACGGCGTATTGGTCGGTGCGTAGAGTAGCTTTCATACCTTGGTCACTAAAGAGCGCGCACGCGGCGACCGCGTGCGCGCTATCGCATTCAATCCAGGCGACGCCCCCGGGAGCAAGCCGTTGAGGTATCTCTTTTGCGATACGGCGTATGCTATCGAGCCCATCTTCTCCAGAAAGAAGTGCGAGTGAGGGTTCGAAGAGTGCGACGCTTGGGTCGAGCGTTCGGTTTTCTGGGATGTAAGGCGGATTCGCGGCTATGAAATCAAATCGGGTATCGCCAAAGGGTTCAAAGAGGTCACCGATGCGGATGCTCGCTCGGGATTCGTCCAGATTATTTTCACGTATGTTTTTCAAAATCGTAGCTTCGTGTGCAGGGTCAATTTCTCCGAATGAGACGTGTGCGTTTTGCAGGCGTGCGAGTACTGCACAACCGATGGCACCGCTTCCGGCGCATAAGTCGAGGACACGGACAGACCGCTCGTCGGCAGGGCGATTTTCGGTCGCGCTCCGGGCCGCTAGGCCAAGTCTTACTACCGAAAAGCGCCCTTCCGACTTCCGGCTCGAGAGCGAGCTGATGAATTGTTCCGTCCACCACTCCGTCTCAGGACGGGGAATGAGCGGCCGCGAATCGAGATGGATTTTCAAACCGAGGAAGGGTTGCCAACCGATGAGGTATCCGAGCGGATCGCCAGAGGCGAGCCGCTTCAATTCTTCTTCATATTCTGGCGTGTTGACGCCGTTGTATTTCTCTTCAAGAAGCCAGCGCGCATCTTTCTTTTTTGAGTCTAGGGATTGTTCCATCAAATCATCATGCCATAAAAAGTATGTTTCTGTTTCGAAGGATAGAAAAAGCCCCCACATTGCTGTGGGGGCCGGTTGTGGCTCAAAATGAATTCAAGCCGGCTGGGGTGGGAAAGATCAGTGGACGGTGATGGTCACCAGGCCGTTCGCCGCCGTTGCGGCGGCCGTTGCGGAGTCGAAACTCGCCGCCAGGGCGCCGGCATCTTGGGACACGCCGTTCGCGGTAACGTTGGCGTTCATCGCGACGCTGTACGGGTTGGACACGCTGTACGGATCGGTCGACAGGCTGGCGATTGCATTTGCCGCGGTTGCGGTAGCATTGCTGCCTTCGAAGCTCAGGGCCAGGGCGCCGGCGTCTTGATCGACGTTGTTCGTGACCACACCAACGTTCATCGCGATGTTCTCGTCGAGATTGTTGGTGACGCTTGCGATGCCGTTGGCGGCCGTTGCGGTCGCGGTGGCATAGTCGCCTGCGAGGGCGGCAGCACGGGCATCCTGGTCCACGTTCTGGGTGACCACGCCGACGTTGATGTCGACATGGGCCGGGTTGGTGGCGAACGCCGTGCCGGCGAGGCCGAAGCTGCAGATGGCGATGGCAATCATGCCTTTCTGGATCATGTTTTTCATAACGCTTCCTCTGACAGTTTCCTCCCGAGACGATTCCCAGGAGGGGATTACAAGGTACTAGTACTACTGCCTGTATTGCACAAGCCTTGCTAAACTAGCACAGCTTCTCTGAGCCGTCAACAGTGCTTGCTCCTTCTCACCAGCACTTCTCAATCGGACAGATTACTCGGCCTTTTTGAGGAGTGCTTGGCACTGAAGAATTTCAGGTGCGCGATCCTTCGGCACCTTACCTTCTTTCACGAGTGTATCGAGCAGGCCTGTGACCAGGTTTACGGCGGCATAATCCGTCATGTACCCAACCGCATACTGCATCGGCTCCCGTTGCCCCTTGTCGAGGCTGAAAGACGCAAATCGCGCACCAGTTCCGCCGCCGATGAACTCACCGACACCACCACCATTATCGACTGCAGTGAACTGCTTCGATACTTTGGTCATGGCGACGACGTATCCACCGGGCGCGCCTTGGTACGGGAAAGTGGCAAGTGAAAAATCAGCACGTCCGACTGCTTGGTAGGAGCGGGATGTAACATCTATCCCTGCCACGCGGAAGGACGTTGCTTTTCCCGGCAAAAAATCGAGAGACGAGATTGTGCCTTCCACAAGATATTGCGGAACATACAATTTCGCACCTTTCATAATGCCCTTGGCACCGTACCAATCCACCAATCCTCGGTATACCGGACTTGCGTTCACCAACTTAACGCCGGTGTCGGCAAGACTCGATTCCATCATCTTGGTGGCAGCAATGGGCATGAAAGACCCGTTGCCGTCCCCGACCACGCTCATGCGACCAGTGACGTCTCTGACGTCTCCGACCGCAACGTTGATGGTCGCTGTTTCGGGAATCGCTTTGACACATGCTTTCGCAGCGTCATAGGGTCCGGTGACTGTTTGTATCACCGGTCCCTGGACGAGCGGCACACTCTTGTGCAGATCGGCTGTTGTGGCACACGCACCGAGCAGCAGTGTCGCACCTGCAATCATCATGATTGAGAAGATCGTCTTCATTTAGTGGCCTCCGATCGTGATGGTGCCGATGTTTTCCGGGGTAACGAGCGATGAGGCCGTTCCCGACTGGTTGGTGTTTGTTGTGCCCACACCGGTTGTTGTCGAATTGTTATTTCCGGTCACACTTTGGGAAGTGTAGCCATTGATAGCAACCGTCGAACCACCGGTCTGACACCCGCCGGCGACCGTACAATTGGTCGCCGCCCAGCTGTTGTGCGTGCTGTTGTCCGTATAGTGTAGCTGAGCTGTACTGTACGGGCCGATGCGATGCCGCATGATGTAGTTATTGAAGTCGAGAGACTCCGCTGCATTCATGTCAGACACTGCCGCGGAATTCCCCCAGGACGATGATGCAGAAGTGCTCTGCGCCATCACTGGAGGGGCCGAAAGCAAGAAAAGGGTAACAAGTACCCCCAAAAGCAGACTGTATTTTTTCATCTGAACCACCCTTTTGTTGGGAAGAAAGGAACTACAAACTTGGTATCACCCCTGTATGCGTGAGCACCAAATCCAAGAGGAGAATAACACGCTATATGTAATGATGTCAATAGTTCTCAATAATCAAAATAAATGGAAAGGGGCAAAAAAATTCAGCGCCATTGGAGTCCAATGGCGCTTTTTTTAGGGTCTAAAACAGATGGGAATGTCTCTTTCTCGAAGGGACCGGGCAATTTGGAGGCGTATTTCTTGGATACTGTTTCTGCATAAAATACGAACTTCTTGCTCTCCGTTCAGTTGGCGTACTTTGAGGAGGAATCCTTTTGGTATATCAACGAAGGTAACCTTGGGCGTACCACCGGCTACCCCTTTATTCTTTTTCGCCGCGATCAAGCGTATGCTTGTGCAGTTCTTTGAAATGCCCAATACAATTTTTATTACTTCATCGATATCGACCGAGGAACTTGCACGGAACTTCTCACTATTGCCATGGTTCCTAGACATTTTCCACTCTCCTTTTTCAGAGAAGATATAAACATCGAATGTACAGCCGAAAATGATAGTAACAAAGCCATTTTGGCTGTCAATAAAAATCCCCGCGCCAAAGCGCGGGGATTTTTATTGGAGCGTAGCTTTCTAACGTCGCTCGTTCACTCACTTGTTAGTAGCCGCCGCGACCGTAGCCGCCGCTGTTACCACCTCCGAATCCGCCTTCACGGCGAGGAGGTCGATCGCCTTGCGGGCGAGCAAAAGAAACGGAGAGCGTACGCCCATCCATCTCTTTACCATCCCAACGATCGATAGCCGCCTGCGCTTCTGCTTCGGTCGCCATTTCGACGAAACCGAAACCGCGTGAACGGCCAGTCATACGATCGC
>DATKTB010000057.1:0-12221 GCA_035531355.1 Minisyncoccota bacterium
AATCCGCTCACCTCAAACACTACCTTCACCTTTCAATGCACCGGCCCGGGCGGAACCTCACCTTTGCAGAGTGTGACCGTGAACGTGGGTGCACCATCCTCCTGTTCGGCAACCACCGTCAGTCAGTGCAGTCTCCCCACAACCTCGTCAGGAGGTAGTGCCGGCAGTTGCGCCTCGGGCAGTACCGGTTCGTGCAACTACTCTTGTTCAAATGGTTCGTGGTCGCCGAATTCAAACTCCTGCGCAACCATCACCACCTGCAACCTCCCCTGGGGCGGCACCATCACAAACGGTGTCTCTGTGACGGCATTTCAATCAGCAACGGTTCAATCTCCCGCAACCTGTGTCTCTCAAACCCGTACCTGTAACACCGGTACGCTGAGCGGCTCCTATACGCACGGCACCTGTACCGTCCTCACCCCAACCGCCACCATCTCAGTCTCTCCTTCGCGTGTCCTTGTAAACGGAACTACCGGAGTGAGCTGGAGCACTTCCGACGTGACCGCCTGCACCGTCACCGGCACCAATGGATTCTTCTCAACCAGTCTCACCGGAACCAATGTTCCTTCCGGCGTACTGAAATCACAAACCACCTTCACCATTTCCTGTGATGGAGCGAGTGCTAGCGCAACAACTGTGGTGAATGTGGTGCCGAACTTCCAAGAATTCTAGATCACGAACACTTCCTTCTCCTGAGACCTGAAGAGTGGTATAATCATTTTGTACCTGCCCCGCCACGGGCAGGCATCTTGCATGAAAAAAACAAAAAACGAAGAACATGAACATCGGCACGGGAGCGATTGGCTTACGGTGAAAGGTGCGCGTACCCATAACTTGAAGAATATATCGGTGGAGATGCCGCGAGGGGCGATGACCGTTATTACCGGTCTATCAGGTAGTGGTAAATCTTCACTCGCTTTCGATACTATTTTTGCTGAAGGGCAACGGCGATATGTCGAATCGCTCTCTGCGTATGCGCGCCAATTTCTTAATCAAATGTCCAAGCCGGATGTGGACGAAATCACCGGACTCTCCCCAGCCATTTCAATTGATCAGAAAAGTCGTTCAAATAATCCGCGCTCAACGGTCGCAACGGTTACCGAGATTTACGACTATCTCCGCGTTCTTTATGCACGCGCCGGTCAGCCATACTGTATTCATCATGATGTACCAATCGTACGGCTCTCAAAAGAAGAAATGATTAAGATGGTATTTGAACGGGTCGAAGCAAAACGAGCAGGGAAGACAACGCAGGTCATGGGAGTCGCCGTTGATAAAAGTGCCGTCACTATTTATGCTCCCGTTGTGGTGGGTAGGAAGGGTGAATACTACCAATTACTCTATGATCTTCTTGGTAAAGGATATGAAAAAGTGATTATTGACGGAAAGCTTCAGTCGCTTCGTGAGAAGATTGCCCTTGATCGCAA
The DNA here is from genome assembly GCA_035531355.1 of Minisyncoccota bacterium. Classification (GTDB taxonomy): domain Bacteria; phylum Patescibacteriota; class Minisyncoccia; order Phycocordibacterales; family Phycocordibacteraceae; genus C7867-001. Next base: position 1,428 of record DATKTB010000057.1, read on the forward strand.
TAAACGTCACTCTATTGATGCGGTGGTTGACTCTATTTTTGTCAGTGAATTTGCACGTTCCACAACACAGGCACGGGAACGACTTTCAGAAGCGCTTGAACTCGCACTCAAACAAACTGATGGTCTCGTGAAGATTCAGCATGCTGATGGAACATTCGAGACACTCTCCTCGAAGTTTATCTGTCCTGATGACGGGTCGTCATTTCCGGAAGTTGAGCCGCGTCTTTTTTCATTCAATTCTCCCTACGGTGCCTGTCCGGAGTGTAACGGTCTTGGGACGGCGTCACTCTTTTCGCAAGACGTATGTCCCGTGTGTGAGGGGAAGCGACTGCGTCCTGAAGCCCTGCGGGTTTTTCTGAAGAGTAAAAAAGACAAAACACTCGGGAAGAGTATTGTCGATTTTACGTCGCTGTCGATACAAGAAGCAAAAGATTTTGTGGATACGATTGAGCTTTCTGATATGAAAAAGGATATTGCCTTGCCTATTTTAAAAGAGATTGATAGCCGCCTCACGTTCATGCTCAATGTCGGATTGGAATACCTTACGCTGAATCGTTCTGCCGCAACGCTCTCCGGAGGCGAAAGCCAACGCATTCGACTTGCGTCACAGCTCGGGAGTGGGCTCACCGGTGCGCTCTATGTGCTCGACGAACCAACAATCGGCCTCCACCAGCGCGACAACGATCGACTCATTACCACACTGCTCACCCTGAAAGAGTTGGGGAACACTATCATCGTCGTTGAGCACGATGAGGATACGATTTATGCGGCTGATTATCTGGTTGATATTGGCCCGGGCGCCGGCGTTCACGGGGGCAACGTAGTGGTCACCGGTTGGCTCGATGCGCTCCTGACTGCACCGAAAAACGAAAGTGGTTCGCTTACGCTTTCATACCTGCGGCAGGAAAAAGAAATTCCTGTTCCTGAAGTGCGCCGCACCAGTGAGAAGGGTTCAATAAAAGTACGCGGTGCAACACTCCATAATCTGGTAAATCAAAATATTGATATTCCACTTGGAAAATTAGTGTGTATCACCGGAGTCTCAGGAAGCGGCAAATCTACATTCCTGTACGATATTTTGCATCATAATATCGCTTCACGTTTCGCTAAGCGCGAAGCAAAACTTGAACACGTCTCCTCTTTAACGGGTACCGAATATGTCGGGCGCGCGGTACTCATTGATCAATCACCGATTGGTCGCACGCCACGTTCAAATCCGGCGACCTATACCGGCGCTTTTACGTACATTCGTGACCTCTTTGCCGCGACCAGTGAAGCCCGCGCTCGCGGATGGAAACCGGGACGTTTCTCTTTCAACGTGCCCGGAGGACGGTGTGAAGCATGCCAAGGCAACGGCTCTATTGCGGTTGAAATGCACTTTCTCCCGACCGTGTACGTGACGTGTGACATCTGCATGGGCAAGCGTTTTATGAAAGAAACACTCGAAATTACGTTCCGTGGAAAGACAATTCATGACGTACTGCAGATGACCATTGAAGAGGCTGAGAAGTTTTTTGCTGATATTCCTGCCATTGCGGAACGGCTCGCAAGCTTAAACGCAACCGGATTGGAGTACCTGACGCTCGGACAAAGTGCCACAACGCTTTCGGGAGGGGAAGCCCAGCGGGTAAAGATTGCGAGCGAGCTGTATCGCAGTATGACGATGAAAACAATCTACCTGCTTGATGAACCAACTGTGGGTCTTCACTACGAAGACGTAAAAAAACTTATTGAAATCCTTCAAGAATTAGTGGTGCGCGGCAATACGGTAGTAGTGATTGAGCACAATCTTGATGTGATAAAAAGCTCGGATTATCTTATCGACTTCGGTCCTGACGGCGGTGCCGGTGGTGGAAAAGTGATTGCGACCGGTACGCCGGAGGAAGTTGCTGAAAATAAAAAATCATACACCGGGCAGTATCTCGCCAAAATGTTCAAACGAAGTAAAAAACATACGTAATTCCTGCTTGTCAGTAATCGTCAAAAGAGTAAGGTTTTCTATATGGAACTCACTGATTTGAAAAAGTATAATCTCCCGGACGTACCTGGCGTGTACATATTCAAGCAGGCGAGAAAGGTTCTCTATGTGGGGAAAGCAACGTCACTCCGTGATCGCGTTCGCTCTTATTTTGATAATGATTTAATTGCAACGCGTGGTCCGCGGGTAGTCGATATGGTGACGAAAGCCGATCGTATTACTTTTGAAACTACCCCGACGGTGCTTGAAGCACTCGTCCGAGAAGCTGTCCTTATTAAGAAATACCATCCGCCGGCAAATAGCGAAGGAAAGGATGATAAGACGTTTCTATATGCAAGTATTACGCATGAGGATATTCCTCGGGTACTGGTCGTACGAGGAAAAGATATTGATTTCAAGACCAAACGTCTCATCACAGGGGAAAACGTAAGGGTGTTTTATGGACCGTTCCCCTCAGGCGCACAGTTGCATGAGGGATTGCGACTCATACAGCGCATATTTCCTTTTTACGATACGGTAAAACCGGTGGGAGTAAAAAATAAACATCACCTCGCACACATAGAATTTAATACGCAAATTAAGCAGTATCCTCAGGCGTTTGATCAAAAAGAATATCGTCGCACGATACGGCACGTCATGCTTTTTCTTAGTGGTCGCGGAAAAGAATTACGCACGACGCTTGAACGAGAGATGCGACAAGCCGCAAAAGAAGAGCGTTTCGAGGATGCGGCCAGACGTCGTCGAGAGCTTTTTGCGCTGAATCATATTCAAGACGTATCGCTCATTAAAGATGAACAACGTATACCTACACCGAACGCATTGCGTGGTGCGCGTATTGAAGCCTACGATACGGCGCATCTTTCCGGTACGAATGCGATTGGAGTTATGACGATCATTGAAGACGGCAGGCCGGTCAAATCCGCCTATCGTACTTTCCGTATTCGCGGGTTTCAAAAAAATGACGATATTGCTTCTCTTAAAGAAATTTTCACCCGACGACTGAAACACGTGGAATGGCCTTTCCCGAAAGTCATTGTGGTGGATGGAGGGAAAACACACAAAAAAGCTGTCGAAAGCATATTGGCTGAGGCGAATCTCTCCATTCCGGTGGTCGCGGTCGTCAAAGATGAACGGCATCGGCCGCGCGAAATCATTGGCGCACAGCGTTCGGGCATCAGCGAGGCGGATGCGGTCCTTGCGAACAGCGAAGCGCACCGTTTTTCACTTGCACGGCACCGATACGCGCGTTCTCGAACTATACGTACGGTTGTTTGATATACTTATTTTCATGCACACCATAATCGGCGTTTTGCGAGGAGGACCATCGCGCGAACATGACGTCTCGATTAAGACCGGAGCGACGATACTCGCCAATCTTCCCGAAGATCGTTTTATCGCCCGTGATATCTATATTGATACGCAAGGGCGCTGGCATTATCACGGTCGCGCGGTTATGCCGGAACGGATTCTCCGCCAGGTCGACGCGGTACTGATTGGCCTCCATGGAGAATATGGAGAAGATGGAGAGGTGCAAAGACTTCTGGAGCGTTTCGGTATCCCATATGCCGGCTCCGACTCATTTTCTTCGTATGTAGCAATGCATAAACTCATGTCAAAGGTGCGGGCACAAGAAGAAGGTCTCCATACACCAAAATCTATTCATATCGCCGGTCCTGAAGAGAGCGAGGAGAAGGCACAAGAAATTATTCGTACTTTCTCTCAACCGGTGGTGGTCAAACCCATCGGATGGGGCTCATCGGTCGGTATTTCTATTGTCGGCGGATATGCACCCGTGCTCGCTTCAATTACTGAACTCTTTGCACAAGGAGCATCGAGTGTACTGGTTGAAGAATATATACGGGGAAGGGAAGCGACGGTTGGCGTGGTCGAAGGTCTGCGCGGTGAAGATCTCTACACGCTTCCTGCCATTGAGATTATTCCTCCTGACGGAGATTTTTTCTCTCAAGATGCAAAGTATTCGGGGGAAACTCGTGAAGTATGTCCGGGTAATTTTTCTCGGGTGACGACGGAAGAATTACAACGTCTGGCGCGTGTTATGCATCGTGCACTCGGGCTCCGTCATTATTCACGCAATGATTTTATTGTCGCCGCAAATGGTATTCACTATCTTGAAACAAACACTCTGCCAGGGCTTACCGCCGAATCACTTATGCCTAAATCTCTTGCCGCGGTCGGTGTTTCGCTCCCTGATTTTTTTACCCATCTGGTCAATTTAGCCCGTACGCGTTAGAGTAGTACGAACGGGCCCATAGCTCAATTGGTAGAGCGCCTCATTTGCAATGAGGAGGTAGCCGGTTCGAAACCGGCTGGGTCCACACATAAAAAGAATGGGAATTTAATGAGGTTTCTGGTATGGTAATTCGTGTTTGCGCTCTTAGCTCAGTTGGTTAGAGCGTTCGCCTCACACGCGAAAGGTCATAGGTTCGAATCCTATAGAGCGCACCGGTGAAGTAAAAGTTCTTTACATTATTTTCTGTCATGAAAATACCTATGGTATGCTTTCTTCGTGCAGATTCTAAGTGAGGTTTGTGCTCGGGCCGTATGGAAGCATACCGCCACGTTCCTCGGCGTAATAATAAGCACACGCAGACGTGTGCTATTCTTAGCCTCGTCACGGGCCGTAAGCAGAAGCTTGCGTCCACTTATTCCGGAGAGAGTGTCACAAGAAGACTTGTGACACTCTTCCTCCGCTCGGGCCGTAGTATACCGGTAGTACGTACGATTCGGGTTCGTAAAGACCGGGTTCGATTCCCGGCGGCCCGACAAAGTTTCATCCCTGCAATGTTTTTCTATAGAGGACAAAATTGTTTGCAGGTTCTGGGCCCGTAGCTCATCTGGTAGAGCGCGTCATTCGCATTGACGAGGTAAGGAGTTCGACTCTCCTCGGGTCCACATAGGAGCTGATTTACAAGCGTCTCCTTTCTGTTTACAGTAAGAGATGCCGGGCCTATAGTTCAGCGGTAGAATGCGTCCATGGCATGGACGAGGTCGGAGTTCGACTCTCCGTAGGTCCACTCATGTATACAAATATGTTGGAAGATTTTAAAAAATTTTTATTGCGAGGAAATGTAGTCGATCTGGCGGTCGGTGTTGTTATTGGCGCGGCGTTTGGTACGGTCGTAACCGCACTGGTCACTGATCTCTTGACGCCATTTATTGCAGCGGTGGCAAGAGTACCTGATTTCGGCGGGCTCATCTTTTCCCTAAACGGAAGCACGTTCAGATATGGTCATTTATTAAATGCAGTCATTTCATTTTTACTCGTCGCATCAGCAGTATTTTTCTTTGTGGTACGACCGATGAATATGCTTATTGCGCGTTCTCATAAGGAAGTTCCCGTGGAGCCCACGGAAAAGAAATGTCCCGAATGTTTGAGCCTCATTCCTATTGAGGCTACACGGTGCAAATATTGCACGCAGTCGGTCGTTTGATGAAGCAAAAGAAAACCCGCCAAAAGGCGGGTTTTCTTTTGCTTTTGAGCGGATACTAGCTCAGGTGCGGCGAAACGAGTTTTGTCATCTCAAACATCGTGACTTCGGATTTTCCACCAAATACGGCTTTCAATTTCTCATCAGCGAGAATATTTCGCTTATTTGCTGGATTTTGGAGGTTGTGTTTCTTAATATAAACCCAAAGTTTTTTTACCACTTCGGTTCGCGGCATTGGTCCCGCACCTATAACTGCTTCGAGTTCAGGTGAGATAGTAAGCGGCTTCGATAGAGCTGAGTTAAGTGCCATAATTAATGTAATGTGTCTTATTGCTAAATGACTTTCTAAGTATATAGCATAGATTGCTCTTTTTCTGCTAGAATGCAGGAACATGAATTCGGGGATTACAGTCGTTCTCAAGGCGGAGCAGATAGGCTCCGTTTTCGGTTTCCCCATTACCAACTCACTTCTTATGACCTGGATGGTCATGGCACTTCTCATTGGTGCGGCCTATTTCATCGGTCGTCGCCTTACGACCATACCTGGAAAACTTCAGACCGGTATCGAATGGGCGTTTGAAGGAACGCTCGCGTATATGACTGAAGTGTTGGAGAGTGAAAAACTTGCGCGGCGATTTTTCCCACTCATCGCCTCGATTTTTATTTTTATAGCACTCATTAATGAACTTGAATTTTTCCCAGGAGTCGGTTCGCTGGGGCTGGTACACGTTTCTTCGTTTGTGCCGCTTCTGCGTGCACCCACCACCGATCTTAACTTTACGCTCGCGTTGGCCGCGGTTGCCTTTTTTACTATCGAAGTGACGGGTATCGCAACGCTTGGATTTTTTAAATATGTCGGGAAATATGTTAATCTAAAGTCGCCGATCGGATTCGCTGTTGGGCTCATCGAGCTCATGAGCAATGTGGGTCGGCTTATTTCATTCTCATTTCGTCTTTTCGGGAACATATTTGCGGGTGAAGTTATGGTACTGGTTGCCGGATATTTCTTACCGTACTTCCTCCCGGCACCCTTAATGGGATTCGAGATGTTTATCGGTCTTATACAAGCGCTCGTGTTTGCGATGCTCACGCTGTTCTTCATTAAGTTGGCGATCATGGACCCGCACACCGCGCATTAATAATTAGTTACGTATCATATGGATGTAGAATCAGCACGCATGTTAGGTATGGCACTTGCCGCAAGTATTGGCGTCATCGGACCGGGTATCGGTATTGGGCTTATCGGGAGTGGAGCAATGCAGGCAATTGGAAGAAATCCTGAAGCTTCAGGAAAAATTGTCTCGAACATGATTTTGGCGATTGTCTTCACGGAAGCACTCGGCATTCTCGCAATTGTGGTTGCATTCATCATTAAGTTCGTCTAGTTCATTTCGCACCGGTACTATGCAACAACTCTTTGCGGCGTTTGGTCTTAATGGAAGCCTCCTCATTGCGCAGGTGGTAAATTTTTCCATTGTCCTCATTGCGCTGTGGTATTTCCTCTACAAGCCCGTACTCGCGATGCTTTCGCGCCGGCAGGAAATGATTACGAAGAGTGTTACCGATGCGGCAGAAGTTGAAGCATTGTTTGCCCGTGCGGACGGTGAAGTGCACGCTCGCGTACAGACCGCTGATAGAGAAGCGGAAAAAATTGTGGCAGATGCCCGTGAGTCCGCAGTATCCGTCAAGACACAACTTTTAAAAGAAGCTGAAGCGCGAGCGGCGCTCATTAAGAGCGATGCTGAAGCGCGAGCGATGGAATCGATTGAACGTGCGCGGCGCGAGAGTGAACGAGATATCGCACGACTCGCAGTGCTCGCCGCGGAGAAAGTGCTCCTCACTCATCATGATTGATACCTATACCCGTCTTCTTGAAGCGGCGGCTGAAACAGGGAGCGCCGAGGTCGCGCAGGTCGCGGTGACGAAGCTCATGATGCATTTACAAAGTTCCGGACGCGTCAATATGCTTCCGCAAATCGTTCGTGAACTGCGAAAGGTTGCGGCATATCGTCACACACTGCGCCCGCGGGTAGAAGTAGCGTCTCAGAAAGAAGCTCCCGAAGCACTTTCGGCGGCGGCTGAGTTTGGTATTCATGCACCCGAAGCGACCATCAATCCCTCACTTATACGCGGTTGGCGCGCACAAGAAAATGGAAGACTTATTGATCATTCCGCAAAACACGCGCTCGCTCACATTTATCAGAAGGTCACCGTATAGCCTATGCAAAGCATCATCGAACGAATTGAGAAAGAAATTAATGCCTGGGTACCGGAAAAAGGTACTGAGGAAGTCGGTACGGTCCGCTCAACTGGAGACGGTATTGCGGAAATTAGCGGCCTCTCAAAAGTGGCAATGTCTGAGATGGTGCTTTTTGATCCGACGTTTGATCGCCCGCTCGCGGAGGCACTCAAAGACCCTTCGCCGATCTACGGCCTTATTTTAAATCTTGAAGAAGATGGTGTTCGTGCAGTTATTCTTGGTGAAGCATCGAAGATTTATGAAGGTATGCTGGTGCGACGGCTCGGACGACTTCTTTCAATTCCTATTGGAGATTCACTTATTGGACGGGTTATAAACCCGCTTGGCGAACCCGTTGACGGGAAGGGGGTGACTGGCGCGAAAGAAATCCGTTCGATTGAACGGGAAGCATACGGTGTTATCGATCGTGCACCGGTACAGGTGCCTCTGCATACCGGTATTAAGGCTGTCGATGCAATGATCCCGATTGGTCGCGGTCAACGAGAGCTTATCATCGGTGATCGTGGCACCGGAAAGACGAGTATCGCTATTGATACAATTTTAAATCAAAAAAATGAACCGGAAGCGACCCGTCCGATTTGTATTTATGTTGCGATTGGGCAGAAGGAGTCAAAAACGGCAAAGATTGTTGCTGAATTTTCTGCCCGCGGTGCGATGGAGTACACCATCGTCGTCACTGCGCCCGCATCTGCTCCGGCGGCAATACAGTTTCTCGCGCCGTTTGCCGGAGCGACTATCGGTGAATATTTTATGGAACAAGGGAAAGATGCGTTGGTCGTATACGATGACTTGAGTAAACAGGCAGTAGCGTATCGCCAAATGTCACTTCTTTTGCGACGCCCGCCCGGTCGTGAAGCATATCCGGGAGATATTTTTTATCTGCATTCTCGCTTGCTTGAGCGTGCCGCGAAACTCTCAAAAGAAAAAGGAGGCGGTTCACTCACCGCACTTCCGATAATCGAAACCCAAGAAGGAGATGTGTCGGCGTATATCCCGACGAACGTTATTTCAATTACGGATGGTCAAATATATCTTGAAACCGATCTTTTTAACAAAGGACAACGTCCCGCTATTAACGTCGGTATCTCAGTCTCGCGCGTCGGTTCTGCGGCGCAAACAAAAGCAATGAAGAAAGTCTCGGGAAAAATTAAACTCGAACTCGCCCAATTCCGTGAACTCGAAGCATTCATGCAATTTTCCTCTGATCTTGATGCGGCGACTAAGAAAAGTATCGATAGCGGCCGGCGTATGACTGAAATTCTGAATCAAGATCGCGGTGTCCCGCTCCCGTTTGAAATGGAAGCGGCAATCATTTTTGCCGCAACCAATGGGTACCTCGACCGCGTTGCCGCAGAGGATATCCGTGCGGTTGAGACGAAACTGCAAGAATACCTTTCACGCGAAGCGGGAGGGATACTGGTCGCCATTCGTGAATCGAAGGAAATCCGCGAAGAAACAGAGAAGGCTTTGCGTGAGAAATTAGAGGCGTTTGTGGAACGGCAATTGAAAACCACCTAATACATGGCGTTAAAAGATATCAAAACCAAAATACAAGCGACCCTGCGTACCCATAAAGTGACGCGTGCGATGGAAGCTGTTTCAGCGGTCAAAATGCGAAAAACACAAGCGAGAGCGATTGCCGGACGTGCTTATGCACGCGCGGCGCTTTCCATCCTTGCGCGGCTCGCCTCAGGTGCGGAGCTCGCAACACATCCACTCACAAAGATTCGACCGGTGCGCAAGGTCGCGCTCGTTGTCATAACCAGCGATAAAGGTCTTGCGGGTGCGCTCAATAGCGGGGTACTCAAGGCGGCCGCCGAGTCAATCGCAACATATGCACCCAAAGCGGTCACCCTCTATGCATATGGGAAAAAAGGTGAAGAGTATTTTGCACGACGGGCGTACGCAATTGCACGCACATTTGAAAACCGACAAGATACAGTTGAGTTTTCCGTCATGGAAGATCTGACGGTAGAACTCTCTCGCGAGTTTGCTGATGAGACGTATGACGAAGTGCTGGTTGCGTACAGCAATTTTAAATCAACCTTTGAACAGGTACCGACCGTCCGCCGATTGCTCCCCCTCACGCTCAGCGACATCACTCAATTAGTTGAGGATATTATTCCCGTGAAAGGAAAGTGGAGTGATAGTGCAAGTATTCAGCCGCAAGCCGCATACACCCTTGAATCAAGGGACCGTAGTATCCTCGATACGCTTCTTCCGCGACTTTTGACGATATCGCTCTATCATTTTCTGTTGGAAGCAAAAGCATCGGAACACTCAGCTCGGATGGTCGCGATGAAAAGTGCCAGTGACAAATCGAAAGAAGTTGCACACGATCTTACGCGGCTTTTCAACAAGATTCGCCAAGCGGCTATTACGAGGGAAGTGTCTGAGATTATCAGCGGGCGCGAGGCATTAGCAACATAAAAGTATTTGTATGAATCCCGTTAGAAATCGCGAATGCTTTATCAAGAAAACAATTTTAAATTAATTTACAAGATACATGGAACAAACCGCTGTACGCAAAGAAATGAGTTCGCGTTCTATTTCTAACGGGATGAAAGGAATCATCACCGAGATTATTGGTCCCGTCGTCGATATACATTTTGCAGAAGGACTTCCTGCAATTATGGATGCGCTTGTTATTGAAAAGAATGATCTGCACGCGCGCTTAACGCTTGAAGTTGCGTCGCACCTTGGTCTCGATCGCGTGCGCGCCATCTCGATGAACGAAACGGCGGGACTTGCTCGTGGTGAAGTGGCGCTCGCAACCGGTGCGCCGATTCAAGTGCCGGTTGGAGAAGCGACACTCGGCCGTCTCTTTAATGTTCTCGGAGAACCGGTTGACGGGAAAGGGGCGCTCGCTCCTGAGGTGCCCCGACTGCCGATTCATCGCCTCCCGCCGACCTTTAATGAACAAACAACCAAAGCTGAGATTTTTGAAACAGGCATTAAAGCAATTGATCTCATCACTCCCTTTCTGAAGGGCGGGAAAGTGGGACTTTTTGGCGGCGCTGGAGTTGGTAAGACTGTTCTTATTCAAGAACTTATCAGAAACGTTGCTACCGAACACGGCGGCTATTCTGTTTTCGCCGGTGTGGGCG
>DATKTB010000058.1:0-10079 GCA_035531355.1 Minisyncoccota bacterium
TTAGAAATGCCTCACGTTTCTCTTCGGTGAGTTTTCCTATCACACTCAAGGTTGCGGCCTTGAGTGCTATCTCACCAAATGTTCCAATAAGTGTTTTCTGCTCTTCATGAGGAAGATCAGTAATACCGAGATCATGTGCAATGGCGGCGCTTAATTCGTCGGGCATACCTGAAAGCATATCATGCGTTATTGAATAATATCCCGAAACTCTGATGGGTCGGGGGCTTTCATCCACGATGCGCCGAAACCAAAGAATCCCCGGGTACGTACCGGCTCTTCGGGAAGAATTTTTCCATCAACAAGATGCCAAGGAATACGATACTGTCCCTTAGTGTCCGTATCAAAGACCGTTACGTTAGGATTTTTGGTCACATACGCAACAAGGATTTTCATCCGCCCATCAGGTGAACCACCATACACGAAGATATGGTGTGCTTTGTCCGTATAGAGATGGGGCTCGCCCGGTACCACGTCGACACCGAATTTGTTGATAACCATATGTTCTGCGGAAACCGGAGGTATCTCACTTGAGGGAATGGATGAGGTGACTTGCTCCGGAGAAATCGAAATAGGCGCGACCGAAGGGGTAATATTCTCGGCAACCGAAGGTACTGATGGCGCTTCAATAGGTGGCAGTTCAGTGTGAAGTGCCGGAGTCACGGGTGCATTAATTGGCGCATGCACCGATCCGTCGAGTTGCACATTTCCATCGGGACCGATGGTCATACGAGCATCGGCACGAATACGAACACTCGTTCCATCGGTATGGAAAAACGAATGGCGCGAATCGGCGGCAATACGATGCACCACCCCATCAAGTGTTTTGGCATCTGCCGCAAGAAGTTTTGCAAGATCGCTCTCGGCGCCTGCATTTGTGGGAAGCGTGACATGCTTGTCGTGTAATTGAGTCCACAATTGTTTCAGCATACCTTCATATCCATGCGGAGATGCTTCTATCACCGGCATTTCAATCGGTACGGCAGTGATAGGTCCCATGGTGATGTGCGGTGTCGGTGCGGGCGCCATCTCAGTAACCTCTTCCATGGTGAGGCGGGACGAAGGTACCGGGGTACCAGGTTCCATACTGATGTGGGACGTTTCAGTTGCATGGTGCAGAGTGGTCATCATTTCAGGAAATGACATGGATGAAGAGGCAGAGGTGCTGAGTACCAGACTTGTCACAAGGGCAAGCTTCTTTGTCCACGAAGAACTCCGATACTTCTTACCTACCGAATGAACAGAGTTATTTGTGGTGTCCAACTTTTCTCCTTCTGCTTCAATTTCTTTAGTACGTTTGTCCAAATACGCTTGCATAAAAATAACATTCTCACTAGTTTCTTCTTTCTTAGTCGCGTGAGAAATAAGTTCTGCGAGTTTTGTGCGCCATTCCTTCGGAGTACGATCTGCTCCCCTCACGTCATCAACATGTCTTTTATCAAGAGCGAGTTCGGGATCCGCTGAAAATGAAAGTTCGGGTTGTTTCTTTCCTTCTGCATCAGGAAGAACGGCGCCACGAGCGCGCTCATGATTTTCCACCTGTTCGATCGTTTGAGTTCCCTTTTCAAGGGTACGCAATTCCGCTTCACGTTTCAAAACTTCCGGTTCAAGATCTTCCTTGAAAGCGGTACCCCCGGGATGGGCGGCCCGATATTCCAGGTCAGCTATTTCTGCACGAAGCCGCTGCATATCTTCATATGAATGATCGGGCATCGAATCAGAAACTTCTTGAGGCGCCGCCTGAATACTTTTTTCAAACGCACGCAATTCCGCTTCACGTTTCTGAACTTCCGGTTCAAGATCTTCCTTGAAAGCGGTACCCCCGGGATGGGCGGCCCGATATTCCAGGTCAGCTATTTCTGCACGAAGCCGTTGAATTTCTTCCTGAGGATCTTCAGGTACGTGCGTCTCCGTGTGTTTTTGTGGTGGGAATTCGTATTCTCCTTTTGTCATAGCATTAGCGAGCGAGATATCGTTCTCGAATCATATTCTCAACTGTAGCACGGTCACGCCCATAGGTAAGTGAAGAGAGGTGAATGAGATCATCAATCTGCAATAGGTTGACCGGTGGCAGGTCAGCCGTGCGCATATCAAACGGTTTTTGTGGCACCCCACCGGCAAGAATCTTCATATACGCATGACGATTTTCAAGATTAACGAAATCAAGATCTTTAAACACAGGGGTAAATTGTTTTGCAAAAAATTCCGCATCTTCCTCACCAACGCGGAAAACGGCCATATTCCCCACGTTTCCAAATACGGCGTCACGGGTTTTCTCATCAATTTGATTCAAAAACTGATGCGCCATAGAAAGACCTAATTTATACTTACGGGCCTCCGAGAGAATGCCGGGGATAGAATCCGTCGTGACATTTTGAAACTCATCAATATAGAGATAGAACGGCGGATAGGGCGCGCGTGGGTTATCGGCACGCGAAAGTGCCGCCATAAAGAGTTTTCCGACCACAATGAGTCCCAAAAGATTTGCATTACGCTCACCGAGACGACCTTTCGAAAGATTTACTAAGAGAATCTTCTTCGTATCCAAGACCTCTCGGAATTTAAATGAAGACTGTTGCTGTCCGACAATCGGACGAATAAAATCATTGGCCGTGAAGTCGTCAAATTTATTGGTGATGTACGGGACGATATTTGCGAGCGCCGCATCACCATCGGCTTTCGATGCAATCTCATTCCAAAATTGATTCACAATCGGATTCATACTCTTGGCGAGCTTTAACTCTCGAAACTCCTTATTTGAAAGAACACGTGCGATGTCGAGAATAGTCGAACCGGATGAAGGATCTTCCATGACCAAGAGCGTTGCGTTGCGGAAGTACTGTTCAAAGGCTGGTCCCATACTCTCCGGCACATCGCCATACAACCGACGAAAAATCATCAGCAGTTCATTCACGATAAATGTCTTTTGTTCAGGACGCGACTTATCGTACTCGAGGAAGTTCAGTGCAAACGGACGCGAGATATCAGCGGGATCAAAATAAATGACATCGGCATACCGTTCGGGCGGTACGGCGGCAAGAATATCAAGAATGTCATTGCCGTGCGGGTCAATGAAACAGCACCCTTCTCCCTTTTGAATATCCTGTATGATCATGGACTTCATCAATCCTGTCTTTCCGGTACCCGTCTGACCGATGACGTAGAGGTGACGGAGTCGGTCTTCAGGACTGAGATGGATTTCGGTATCGGTACCGCGGTACGAATTCATACCAAGAAGTGATCCTTCGTGCGCAAGACCGACTGGTGCGGGTGCATGAGTGGTGCGCGACTGTTTTAAATGCGGCGAACTCTCGATACCGGATGGCGGGAAATGATAGAGCGTCGTAAGTTCACGAAGTGAGAGCGGAAGTGCCTCTGCGCTCGGGACTCTGAAAGAAAAATCCTCAAGCACCTGCGCCGCATGCCGCGCATCACTACGGACAAATTCAAGTCGATTCCCTTGCGTATTCGTAAATTGATTAAATGCAGATTCAATATCACCCAAAACACGACTGGCAACTGCCCCGTCGAGAGAGGAAACGGCAAGTCGCATAGTGACACCAACAATAGGTGCTGCAATCTTTTTTTCTACCTGCTCAATGTACGTTTTATTTGACTCAATTTGTCGGGTCTCAGCCTCCTTCGCTTTCTCTTCATCCTTTGGTTTGTTTGAAAAAAATGTCGTACCGATTTCTCGTGCAAACTCTCCTAAGAGAGTCTCGGGGGTACTCAGTGCCACGGAGTGTTTTTCTCCTTTCCGCAAAGATTGAAGAATTTTTCGATAATGTTTTAGGTGACGCTCGCCGCGCGGCTCAATGATAATCTGGAGTGCGGCGCCTTCGCCCGTAGATTCTATTTTTGCAAACGCATTCATAATGGCGTTAATCGGATCGTAATCAAAATCAACATACTCCTTGAAGGGTAACGCTGGGTTCTCCGCTTGTCGTGCGACAGACACTACGGCTGTTCCTCCGGTATTGAAGATGTTGTAATCGAGTGGTTGTATCTCAAGATGTGCTTCCGGAAAGATAGCGAGAAGCTGTTTCTCAAAGAGATTGCGTTTACTGTTTGGCACTGATGCATAGAACTGAAGTTCAGAACTATGTGCTGGAATGGCAAGCTCCAGCGCAAAATAGTTCGGCTCGCCAGGTACCGCGTCGGCAACTGAAAGAAGGCCGGCGTAAAACTGTTCCATGCCTGAGACAAGCTCTTTGAGTGTTTTGGAACGCCCGTCCGCACCATCATTTTTTGGTCCGGGGAGAACAATTTCATAGAGCGTCATGCGGAACGCTTGAAAACGCGGCGTCTTCTCATCAGCGGAGTGTGTCGGAAGCCCGGCGGCAATATAGCGTACGAGATACCGATGGAAATCGTCAGTCGTTTGCGGATCGCCAATTTTCTCCAGTACCGAGAGTGCATTTTTAATCCCCTTCTCTTCCAGTGTTCGCTGAAGACCCAAGACGGCTTGTTCACTTCCGCCAAGCTCTAATTCGGCGAGAAGCGCGTCTGCTTCACTTTTCTTCGTTTCTTCATTTAAACGATACTCGGGAGCAAGAACGTCTTCAGATGCAGATTGGTGCATATGAATTTGTTCCGAAATAATATGTGTTCGTTCCGACCGCTCCTTTCCCGCGAGTTCAGCCTCCTTCTCTGCAACACGCTCACGCAGGTACGCGAGTTCTGTTTCGGGCGTGGACAGTGAAGGTGATGATTCCATTTATTCTAGTATACTGCATTCTAATGCTTCATTTTCTCCTTGCGAGTATAGAGTTCGATCCGATGACCATTCTTCGCGTCGGCGGTTACGTAGGACTCGCTTTTTTAATCTTCGCCGAAAGCGGGCTTCTTATCGGAATCTTTTTCCCCGGTGACTCTCTGCTCTTCGCGGCAGGACTCATCGCGGCAAGCGGTCTTTTTTCGCTCTGGCTCCTTATCGGCATCTCCATCCTTGCGGCAGTCGTCGGTGATTCTGTCGGCTATTGGATTGGAGCACAAGCAGGCAGTACGCTCTTTAAGCGAGAAAATTCGCGCTTCTTCAAACCAGAATACGTAGAGCGTACCGAATATTTCTATGCACGGTATGGAGGTCGCGCCGTCCTTCTTTCTCGTTTTGTACCTATCGTCCGCACGATTGCACCCACCCTCGCAGGAGTAAGTTCTATGACCTATCGCACTTTCATAACCTATAACATCTTAGGAGGAATTCTTTGGGGCGGCGGGATGATAGTACTGGGATTCTTCCTTGGTTCGGCAATCCCCAATAGCGGAAAATATATCCTACCGATTTCTCTCGTGATTATCGGTGTTTCTTTCCTACCTATTATTATTGATTTGATACGCCGAAGGCGAATACATTAAAGACCCAGTGTGTTCATAGTGCTTTGGAGTGAAGAACTATTTCCCGTCATCGCATTCAGCGGAGTTACGTAATTATTCATAAACGCAGGGAGCACGAGTATAAGACCGACAAGCGGTAAAACAATAAGGACAATGGAGATGATACCGGTCCAGAAGAGATATTTTCGTACCGTTTCAGCGGCATGGTATGCCTTATCAGCTTTCGCCCCAATCTCGTCGAGTTTCGCACTAAGTTCAGGATCAATCATGCACTGGTCGGCTCCATAGATGAAAAACCCAGTTTACGATTGCAAGAACCAGTGCGAAGAGAAGTGCCGTCCAAAAACCTGCAATTGAAAAACCGGGGACGATGAGTGCGGTAAGCATGACGAGCAATGCATTAATGACGAGCGAGAAAAGGCCAAGCGTAAGAATGGTGATGGGGAGCGTCAGCACCAAGAGAACGGGACGAATAAAAAGATTTAATGCTGAGAGGACAACGGCCGCAATAAGAGCGCCCACCAGTGTTACCGCAACGCCCGGAACGATATACGCAACAATCAGGATAGCGACTGTTGAGATAAGCCATTGTGAAAGTAATTTCATATGGAGAAAGTATACCAGATGGGTATGGAGAACTGGAGACGATATGGTGATATCACACCGCCAGATGGACCACAACGTACAGCACAAATGCTCCCAAAAGAGTCATACATGTCGTGAGCGCACGCGGGTGCCGATGATGACTTTCAGGAATTAAATCACTTGCAGAAAGATAGAGGAATGTTCCGACGAAAATAGCCAAAACAAGGCCGATGGCTGATTCTTGAATACGGAAAAAGAGCGTTGAGGTAGCACCGATGACCGGCGCGATCGCATCGACCAACAGCCACTGTAAAGCACGTTTCCAACTGCCGCCATTTCGAAGTATTAAATTAACGGTATTAATGCCATCTGAAAAATCATGTGTCAGCACCGCGGCAGTCACCACAATACCGACTGCAGAAGAAGCCTGAAAAGCAACGCCGATAGCGACGCCATCAAGGAAGCTGTGGGCCGAAAGTGTCAGCCCTCCAAAAAAACCTCGCGGTGCGTTTACGACCTCGTCTTCCTCGTGGGTATGGAGGAGAATAAGCCGGTCGAGGACAAGATAGCCGAAGAAACCAAACGAGATAAAAAGAGCCGTCATCGCGGCGGTATGGTAGGAAGTCCCTAAATTAATTGCTTCAGGAAGAAGATCGAAGAGTGCGACGCCCGCAACCGCTCCCGCTGAAAAGCCAAGAATCAGGTGCAACTTATCGCGAAACTTTAAAGCGAAGGATCCGCCGACGAGCGTTGCGACAAATGCGGCACTTGCAATAAGGACGACATTCATACGAGACATCATACACCAAACGCGCGACGGGTTTTACCCGCCGCGCGTTTTCTGAAGTCTAACTAACGTGAACTATTTCAAGAGTGCATCAAGCGCGGTCTGGAACGCTGCGTACGGATACGCACCGGCAATCATCTGTGTGCCAATGACAAATGACGGGGTCGCATTCACACCAACTTTTTCCGCTTCAGCCTTATCGGCATCAATAGATGCTTGATACGTGCTTTTGTTTGCCGCTACATCAGCAATAATTTTTGCTGGATCGAGACCGGAAATCGTCGCATCCAATTTGTCGATAGAGGCCGCATTTCCAAATCCCTGATCTCCTTCTTGGTCCTGCGCGTTATACATAGCGGTACGCCACGCAAAGTACTGATCCGGATACAGATGCCAGACTGAACGTCCGTAGAGAGCGGCCGTCACCGAATCGTTTCCGAGAAACACAAAATCCATAAATACAATTTTTACTTTTCCGGTATCAACATAATTTTTTATGATATCGGGAAGCGCGGCAGGTGTCGTTATCTGAGGAATGCCCCCGACTTCAAACGCTTTGCAGTACGGACATTGATAATCGCTCCAGAATGCAATAGTAACGGGAGCATTTGCCGCTCCTATGAAAGGATTTCCTGCGGTGTTCACGTCTTTAATATTGACTGAGGGTGCCGGTGCCGCACCTGATCCCGCAGGACCAGCCGGATGCGAACCGCTCCATATAACCGCACCGCCGACAAAGAGCCCTGCGACTATAACCGCGAGTGGTAAAAAGTACTTGTTGTTTTTTTCATTGGTTTCCATATGCACGGAATAATACCACATGCGTCATTCGCGCAAGGGGGATAAAAATATACGGTGCCCCTGAAATGGAAAAACGGACGACCAAAGGGCCGTCCGTTTATAGGTTCAGAGATACGGACTTGATATTTGAACGCGACTCACGCCACGATTTAAAAGTCCGAGATCTTCTGCCACTTGCCACGAAAGATCAATACTACGGCCCCGTACGTACGGGCCACGATCGGTAACAACCGCAAAAACTTCTTTTCCATTTTTGGGATTTCGTACACACACCCGAGAACCAAGCGGAAGATATTTGTGCGCCACGGTCCGTTTATGCATGTTAAATGGCTTTCCGTTTGCCATCAGTTTTCCTTCAAAAGTTCGTCCATACCATGAAGCGTTTACCGTCTCCACAGAACGAACGAGCGTATGCGACGCACGTTTCGCAGTATCAATCTTTAGTGAACACGCTTCGGCAAAGTTTCCACTACCTAAAGCAATGAAGATCATGCACCAACGTACTATTTTTTTCTGTTTGCTGTCCAAGGAACTCTCCGGTCATATTGTCTGTTTCTATAGAAACAGACAATATATATAAAGTCAATATTTACTGATACTGGATATAGCTCGGGGTGGGCATAAGATCCATGACTTCCTCGGTCGTGAGTAGTCGGGTCGAAGGTGGCTTCAAATCTGCCTTGTAAAAAAGTTTTATACCGGTAAATTGCACCGGTTCTGGATAAATCACCCGGCGGTACGTTCCCTTCTTTTTTGCCGGAGAACCCCACCCGTCCATATCCATCACCACTTCCACTTCGGGTAAGGGATGGATATTTTTATAATTCGTTACCATATCCTGAGTAAAACGATGGACAATAAGTACTTTCGGAGGGAGATGGTACTCGTCGACCAGGTGTGCAAGATATTGAGCCGCGTAATTCACATCGGAAGCATCAAACGTACCGATGACCGTACCGGGAGGATTTCCGTATTTCATTGAAAACTCCGGATCGATGGCCAGCTCAACATTTGGCATCATGAGATATTTTTCGAGAAAAGGAAGCTCGTGCGCGAGCGTACTCATACCAACCTGCACATCAAGAATCAGGAGTCCGTGTACTTTCTGTGCCATAGAAAGAGCGAGATCAATTTGTGTATCGGGCATCCGGAGAATGTATTTCCCTTCCTTCCCTGCCGAACCCTGTGCAACCACGGCGATGTATTGGATAGCGGGAATAGCCGGCGTCGTGGGATCAACCGCAGTCCACATTGCCGTCGTACTCGCGAGCATGGTAAGTATTTGATCGGTCGGATACTCCCCTAGTACGCCCATTTGTTTCGAATAGAAATTTCCGTAATACGCGACAATACGCCTAAAGGGTAAAAGAGCATCCGCGCGCGGATACACCGTATGAACAGGCCAAAGACGCGGCGTGGTCGTCGCGATAGGTACTGTTGTTGTCGCGGTAGAAGTTGCACTAATCGGCACATGCACATGCGCGAGTGCCAGTAGCCGCGCGTTATAGTCTGCAATATTGAGAGCAGGCAATGGAATAAATCTTTCGGGAGCTCCTGCGTTTGCCGAGAGGTACTCTGTAGTTACGAAACTGGTATAGCTGAAGACACCTACCAGCACCAACGCAAAAGTGGTGACGCCGACAATCACCATCTGTTTCTTGCTCATCATGATGTATCTATTCTATCTGACCAGAGCCGAAAGTGCTAAAAGAAATATGCTCTTTTTTCTCCGTGCTTAATGCCTCGGTACATCACGGCGGAGCGCATCGAGAAGTTTCGAAAGCGCTTCTGGGTCATGTATATCGACGTATTCGTGCGGATGAGATTCAACATAGGAACGATACTGTACCGCGTATGAATTCGGGTGAAGCGGATCTCCTCCTATCCACTCATTCATCGCGGATGAGGGTCCGGTATCGGCAGGAGTGTGTTCCTCCTCGGGCCGGTACAGAGAGTGCGTATGGTGTGCCTCATCATACGCAAGAAGCGCAAGAGCTATCTGTACTTCGGGCGAAGTAATCGAAGACCCTGTTTGCTCCGGTCGCCAGGGTTGGTTTCTCAGTCCCTCGTGCTCAAAACTGTTTTTCATACTACCAGTATACCGTAGCGGCAAGCATTCAAGACGCCACTAAATCCATTTTCTTTGCCCGAGGCCATTTCTTAATAGCGGCTTCGCGTTTTTGCGCCGCGCTTCGATTAGGATGTTCTTCCGTATAGACGATACGCTTGGCGCCTTTTGCGCGCGTGAAATGTCCGCCCGTCCCTGATTGATGTTCTGAAAGCCGGCGTTCAACGTCCGTCGTGACACCGGTATAAAGCGAACCATCCGTACACTCAAGAATGTACACGAAATAGACGCGACCCGTTGAGCTCATTCGGCTACTCGCGGGAGTGTGGCCTGCTTACTCCCCCAGAGACGTACTAACGACCAGACCACAGCGACTGCCGCGACCACATGCATCAGCATCAACACTAGCGCCGAACCCACGGTTCCTCCCGCTCCCGTTCCTGTCGTTTGACCGATGATTGCATAATCAGGCACGAAGGAAGCGATAAGTATAAAGGCTGAGAG
>DATKTB010000059.1:0-3962 GCA_035531355.1 Minisyncoccota bacterium
GGGAGACGATACCAAGCAATCATAAAGAGCGCGATGATAGCAAAACCGATGATGCCCGCTTTCACGCCGGCAGTGATCGCGGCAGAGCCAAGCGTCGGTCCGACGGCAGAACTACTCTCGAGATTGATGGGAACCGGAAGTGCGCCGAAGTTGAGGTTGCGTACCAAGTCACGTGCCTCAACCGCAGTGAAGTGACCAGTGATAGTCGCCTGCCCGCCTGGAATTGCTTCTTGGATGACTGGAGTAGAAATCGGCTGGCCGTCGAGGAAGATAGCGAGTGTCTGTCCGACATTGCTACTGGTGATTTTTTCGAAAAGAGCGGCACCGGCACTGTCAAAATTAAGAATCACCTGCGGCGAACTGATGCCGGAGGTAGCACCTGAACCGAACCCGAGCGTCGCACTTGAAAGATAGCGTCCGGTGAGACCGGTTGAGATGTATGCGACTTCTGTGGTCGTACCGACTGTTGTGGTCGTTGCGAGTTTGAATTCAAGCGTCGGTGTCTTACCGAGAGCGGCGACCGCGGCTTTGATATCGGTTACACCCGGCAAATCAACAATGAGACGATCTTCAGTCGTGCCTGAGAATGCGCTTGCCTGTTCGGTTTGTACTAACGGTTCGGCAACACCGAACAAATTCACTCGGCGTTCGACCACTCCCTGCAAAGCGCTCAAGGCATCCGAACGTTCACCAGCGGGTGTCTGACTCATGTCAGCCTTATAAACCAACTCTGTGCCACCGGCGAGATCAAGACCGAGCTTGAAGCGATACGAACTGAGTGAATTAGATTCAGTTGACCATACGAAGAACAATAATAAAAACCCTAGGGCAAGGGCGATAGTGGCAAACACTCGATAACGATTCATAGAGGGAGTATAGACCAAAAATAAAAAAAACGAAGTCTTGCGTTTTTATGCATTTATTGCACTTTCCGCAAGGATAATGACATTCTCAAAAAGCTTCGCCACCGCAAGCGGGCCAACCCCTCCCGGGACCGGAGTGAAAAGAGCACAGACAGCGGCACAGGCTGGGTCGGCGTCACCGGCAAGCATGCCGGCGAGCTCGGACGTACCTGCATCAATGAGCACTACCCCTTCCTTGAGCAGGGAAGGTTTGATGAGGTGCGGAGAACCCGCTCCCGAAATAATAATGTCCGCATCCTTAAGCGGCGAAAGATCATCCCCGAGCGTGCACACGGTTACGTGAGCACCCTTATGCGTAAGCCATGTTGCCGCAGGTTCTCCCACTAAAAAACCGGCCCCAATGACGATGGCCTTCTTCCCGAGAGGCTGTACGTTGTACCGGGTGAACATCTCCGCAATCGCCCCAACGACCGGGGGCAGGAGTGCGCCCTCGTCGCCGCGAGCAAATGCATCTCGAGCGGCGGACGAGAGCACATCCGCATCCTTCAGAAGCGGTATCACATCGAGTGTCACTGTTGCGCCCTCATCAAGAGGAAGTTGAATGAGCACCGCATCGGCGGAAGAAAAAGATATCGGTGTCGTTGTCTCTTCAAAAAGACACCTTGCGGCTTCTGCGCTTCGCTTCTTGATATTCATATAGGAGCGCGTGGCCGCCGACGGATTCTGTGCCACGTACGCAACAACTTTTGGTGGGTGTGGCAGGCGTTGGGCACGCTCGCGTGTGCGAGCGAGTACCTCTTGTGCAAGTGCGCGTCCGTCGATAATCATTTCTTGGGTCGAAGAAGATTCTTCGGGACGAATGTCTCATACACTCCGTCCGTATACTGAAATGCATCGGGACTTGAGTACCGATAGGTGTAGCCAAGTTTTTCTGTCACCTTCCTGCCGTCGACTGCTATCGGGTACGAATAGCTTCTCCACGCTCCGCGGCCAGTCGGTATTTTGCCGCGCGTGAGATGCCAGAAAATGAAAAACGGAATGCGAACCATCCAGGGGTACACCAGCACCTGCCGCTTCCCCACCGCTCGTGCCATATCCGGACCAAGCACTACCGGCCCCGGCGGACAGATATTGAAGATTTCGTAAGCTCCCGCCTTCTCTCCGAAAGTGAGCCGTTCGATGATGGCCGTTACATCATCTTCATGAATGAATTGTCGAAGCCATAACGGTGTCACCGGCACAAACGCCACGAGTGCCGAAATAATGCGGTAGACGAACGAATCTTTCAATTGGCCGGCCAGTGCCGACTGTAGACCAAAACGAATGCGCATGTAGCGACCGCGCGGTCCGGTGATGGCCGCGGGGCGCACAATCGCGACCGCAACATGCTTGTCGCTTTTCTCATACTTCTCCCGCAGATGTTCTTCGGCGAAACGTTTTTCTTCTGCGTACAAATATTCCGATTTTCGGAACGGTTCATCCTCGGTATAACGATGCGCGAGCGTGTTCGAGGCGAAAGCGCCGTACGAAGAAACCGTCGAGAAATAAATGAGTCGCTCGACTGACTTCTCGGCAAATGCAAAGTCAAACACTTTATCGGAACCTCCGACGTTCCATTTCCACTCGGTCGCCTGCTGACCGTACATCTCGCGAATTTGCCACGCCGTGTGAATAATAATGGTTGGATGATATGCACGCACACGCTCTTCCCAGTCGTCTGCGGTATTTAGATGGAGATAGACGAGTTTCGGTTCATCGCGAAAATACGCAGGAAGTGGCTCTTTGTCGATACCGATAATACACGCGACATCGTCGCGCTTCAGGAACTCCGCTACGAGCATAGCACCGACATACCCTGCCGCTCCGGTGATAAGAATAGTGTGCTTCATAGACATACCTTACTGGAATATATATAAAAACCAAAATGGTTTCCCTACCATGAACTCACGCGGAAGAACATCCGCTTCAGTGTTTTCACCGCAATGATGATGTCGAGCCCAAGGGAGCGGTGTTTTAGATAGTAGAAATCGTACGCGAGCCGCACTTTCGTTTCTTCAATCGACTGCGGACTTACGTTCCCCTGCTCATACTGCTGATTGATCTGCGCCCACCCGGTGATACCCGGGCGAACCGTATAGCGAAACAGGTAGTACGGTATTGCGGCGGATAATCGCTCGCCGAGCGCTTCAATATCATTGCGAGGTCCGATCAAAGAGATTTCTCCCTTGAGCACATTAATGAATTGCGGAAACTCGTCGAGCGAGGTCTTTCGCAGGAATCCCCCGACTCGCGTAACAGCGTTCTCGCCCTCACCCTTCCACGCACCTGCATCCCCGAAACGCATGCTACGGAATTTGTAGGTGCGAATACGCGTGCCGTGTTGACCCAGGCGCGTCTGTACGAGAAATACCGGTCCGGGATATTCAATCTGGAGCGCGAGCGCGACAAACGGCAAGACCAGAAGCGTGACGATCCCCATAAACAGACCGCCGATGATATCGATAGTGCGTATCACCAATAGATACCAGAATGAATCTGCCTGAACAATATTTTCTCTGAACCATGCTTGCCCGAGTTGGGACAATGGAATACGATCGAAGACTTCTTCATACAAATCCTCGAACTCAACGACGTGCTGTCCGCTTGCGGCAATACTGTTTCGCAACGATGCATCGGCGACGGTCGTATCGACGACCAGAAGTGCGGTGCGCCCGGATTCCACGGATTCCAGTTCACGTCCAATAAAATCGATGCCGTAGCGCGGATTCCCGTTCACTTCAGCAAAAAGTTCGTCCGCCTCTTTCCCGCGAGCGAGCAGTACCGCATGCTCACGTTGCCGCATCGTCGAAAAACGCGGATAGAAAACCAATCGCCACGCGAGTATAACCGCTAACGAGACAACGAGATACAACGCAAGGATAGTCTTCGGCGCGATACCGAATGACGGGATGAGAAAGAAAAACACTGCGGCAAAGAGTATGTTCGCCACCTGTGTTCGCAAGAGCGCGTCAGGTAAGCGACTGGGGAAAAGCGATATACGCTTACTGTACAGTCCCGAACTGTAGAAAACAAAAATCCAGAATGCAAAAAGAAAGGTGA
>DATKTB010000060.1:0-2553 GCA_035531355.1 Minisyncoccota bacterium
CAGTGCGGCGACACCCAATTTGGGGTTAATCATGAGAATAAAGATTGCCGCACCAACCATAATCACGATTGAGCCGATAAACTGCACCAGCGTTTGCGAGAAGAACTGATTGAGCTTGTCAGTATCATTGTTGATACGTGAAATGAGATCGCCTGTTTTATTGGCATTAAAAAATGCAACGGGCAGTTCTTGGAGCTTGCCGAAGATGCGCGTTCGCAAATTGAAAAGGACGCGTTGCCCCGTCCCTCCCATAAGACGTGTCTGCGCGTAGCTCGTAAAAAGCCCGGTCACGTATAACCCGAGAAGAATGAACCCGAACGTAATCACGCCACTAAATTGACGCGGGACAATATACACGTCGACGACATGCGCAATAAGAAGCGGGGCGACGAGATTGACGAGCGAGTTTGCAAGTGTGGCAAGTCCGGCAATAATGAGCGTGTTCCGCTCACCCGAGAGAAACGGCCAAAGCGCACGCAACGCTCCTCCTATGGAGAAGGTTTTTATATTTTGTTCTGAATTAAGTTCGTAGTTCATAGGTATTGGTTGAACGTTGCGATTCGTAAATCTGAACGTATTCGGGACTGGTAGAGAGAAGTTTGTCATGAGTGCCCCGTGCAAGTATTTCTCCTTCCATGAGGAGAATGATTTGATCGTAGTGTTCTATCGGTGCGATTTTTTGAGTAATAGAGATGAGCGTGATTCCCGGATAATTTTTTTGAATGTTTGCGAGAATCTTACGCTCGGTATCGGCATCCACGCGAGCGGTGAAATCGTCGAGAAAGAGTATTTTCGGATCAAGCGCGAGCGCTCGCGCAAGCATGATGCGCTGTTTTTGGCCGCCGGAAAGCGATGCGCCGCGCTCAGATACGACGGTATCAAGTCCTTGCGGCAAGGTATTCAAAAAATCGATAAGTTCTGCAGTCTCAATCGCCTTCTGGAGCGATGCATCAGTGACCGTCGTACTAAACGCGACATTTTCGCGCACGGTTGTGTTGAAGAGAGCGCTGTCTTGAAACACAAGACCGATCTGCGGAAAGAACGACTCGTGCTCATATACGGCAAGCGGTCGGTCGTCGTAGGTGACGGTGCCTGCTTGAGGAAGCGTAAGCCCGGTCAGCACATGGAGAAGCTGTGTCTTGCCGGCGGCCGTCGGACCGATAATAGCCGTTTTCGTATGAGGCTCTATGCTGAGTGAGATATCTTTCAGCACTGACTTTTCCTCATAGACAACGCGTACGTTCTTAACGTCTATCTTCCCTAAAAGCGGTTCTTGTACCGTGCCCTCGTCTTTCTCATCTATTGCTGAAAGAACTTCATAGATGCGGGCATAGGATGCTCCCGCTTGTGCAATGATGTTACTGATAAACCCGATGACGAGAATGGGGAAAATGAAGATCGCGATATAACTGTTGAATGCGACAAACGAACCGAGCGTCATGGAACCGTTCGTTACGTAGTAGCCGCCGAGCGTCACCACGATAAGCGTCCCCATACTCGAGACGAAGGTGATGATTGGCACCATAAACGAGAAGAGTCGCAATATCCCCATACCAATGTTCCGTGCGTGCGCATTGGCACCGGTGAATTTCTCGTGCTCAATCTCTTGAGAATTAAGAACGCGGATAAGGGCGGCGCCGATGATGCTTTCGTTAATAACCTTATTGAGCCGATCGATAACCTCGCGACTCTGTGTAAAGAGCTTACGAACCAGGCGAAGTACGACAAAGAAGGTGGCGCCGATGATCGGAATGATTGTGAGCACCGCAAGCGCAAGCCGCCAATCGATAGTAAGTAAAATAATGGCGGCACCGATGATGATGACCGTCGAAGAAACCAGCGAGACGACTGCCTGCGCGACAAACATCTTTATCGAATCGATATCAGAGGTAATGTTTGTAAGAAGTTTTGAAGGGTTTTTATCCTCGATAAAACGATACCCTTGGCGCGATATCTTATCCACGATTTGAAGACGCACATCGCGTGCAACTCGTTCTGAAGCATATGTTTGTACGATGCTTTGTATATAGGTGAAAATAAGAATACCGAGCGATAGTCCGCCGAACTGAAAAATAAGAGTTGGCACATTGAGCACTCCCTTAAGAAACGAGTCAATCACCCCGGAAATAAGTTTGGGTAGGAAAAGCGTCAATCCGTTTGCCGCGATACCAAGTATCACGAGCCACAGGATCATGACCTTGTATTGTTCGAGCAAACTAAAAACACTCGGTGCTTTTGACCGTGTCTTAGAAGGAGGAAGCTTTGTTTGGATAGCTTGTTCGGTTGCCATATTTTTATGTATCCGATAGGTATTCGACAATCTTTTTAAACAGGAGATAAAGAATCAGAGTTATTTTTTTGGCTCATTCTGTTTAGTCTCATGCGTATTAGATAAGTACCTTACCAAATACGGCGTAAAAGTCGAGCGAACCTCTGTCGAGTGCATCACTGGGGTAGGCTCCTAGAGAGGATGGGCCAAGCCCGATTTGGAGATTTTAAAATGAAACTGATGTCGGTGGAACAAAAACGCTTGCATTTATGGTCCACGGATTA
>DATKTB010000061.1:0-6194 GCA_035531355.1 Minisyncoccota bacterium
CCCGTTGATCTTACAGGGTGGACCTTGATGAGTAGTGCGACGGGAAACGCGACCAGTATTCCAAAAGGAACTGAGCTTCCGACGTCAGGAATTGTGAATGCGGCGCAAGATATCGTACTCACTCCGGGACAACGGGCGCTGGTTATTTCCGGACAATCCCCTATCGGGGCTTCCTTCCGAGAAAATAAATGTATTGGGTACTTTAGTACTTTCCAAAAGTTTTCCCCGTCCTTGCCACAAAATTGTCCCGCACCTGCTGATGAACTTACTTCTTTTTACGGTGGGAACTATATTCGTGATGCCGCCTGTATTGATTATGTAAATACCCTTTCACGATGCCAAGTCGCCCTCACCCCTCCTTCGGGCTCCTCAAGCGCCTGCCAAAGTCTTGTAGTGAATTATTTCAATTACAATGGGTGTGTCACTGCACATCAAAAGGATGCTGATTTTTCAGGTTCGACGTGGCGTATTTACCTGGGTCGATCAAACGCAATGTGGCGGCAGACTCACGAGGTCGTAAAGCTTCTCGACTCGACCGGCAAAACAGTTGATGCGTTCACCTACTAGAAAAAAGAGATGAAAAAGAGTACGGTATAAGGGCGCACGGTAAGGTACTTCATACCGTGCGCCCTTCGGCGAGAAAAGAATCAAACTCACTCATTTCTTTCTTCATCATTCGCGCCCGTAGCTCAGCTGGTAGAGCAGCTCCCTTTTAAGGAGAAGGTCGCAGGTTCGAACCCTGCCGGGCGCACTAAAAAATCAGATACTCAGTGCAAAATACTCAAGTGCACGAGAAAGGTCGAGTCCGCCGCGGCGAGAAGATTGGAGAAGTTCAATAAGGTCGAGTGAGAGTTTGCGTGCCGCGTCAGGAGTCCAGGTGCGACTTCCCTTCAAGAGAAGATCGCGTGCTTCCCAGTGCAAAAGTCCATGAATCATTTCGGGTGCATCCCCTTGCCTGAGCGCGCGATTGATTTCGAGCCAGAGCTTGTCGCGAGAGCGAGCGGCGAGCGCATTCACGAGACCGCTATTCCAGCCGCGCGCGTCTACACGCGCGGCTGGGGTATCAAAAACATATGCCAATTTTGCTTTTGCGTGGAGTTTCTTCGCCTTAAGAGAAGGGAGTCGCGGTGCAAGGACGACAATTGCATTATCGGATTCGACCAGACGATCAATATATTCTTCAAATACACTCCCGACAGCATTTTCCTCTTGTACCTCCTCATCCGTACTACGTACTACCGGAAAAGGGTCATCAATGAGAATTAAAAGACGTTTTACAAAAAGTCCTCCTGCAGAGACGGTGTCTTCAAGTGTTGCGCGCGAAAGCTCCTCGCGCGCCAAACGTATATACGCCACATTCGGCTCCTTCGCGCGTGCCTTACCAACCCACTCAAACGCCTTCTGGCGCACTTTTGCCGCATCAGTTCCGTAGAAAAGATAGATCATAGTGTTTGCATACTTCCCCAATCAGCGCCCGATTTCATCGTTACTATAATAGGAACATTGCGCGCCTCCTCGGGCGATAAGACCGATTCCATAATTTTTTGTATCTTTGCCGTCAGTGTTTCCATGCGTTTCGTGCGAATTTCATACATAAGTTCGTCATGTACCTGGAGGAGCAGGTACGCGTCTTCCCTCGCCCCTTCTTGTTCGAGCATCTCATCCACTCGCACCATCGCATACTTGATGATATCTGCCTGTGTACCCTGAATAGGGGCATTGATGGCCATGCGTTCTGCTTGTGCGCGCACGTACGGAAGTGTCGACTTCATTTCTGGAAATTGTCGACGGCGTCCAAATAATGTTTCCGTGTAGCCATGCGTACGTGCAAAACCTTTTGTCGACTCAAGATATTCAGAAAGTGTTTTGAATTGTCCAAAATACTCTTCATAGAATGTGTGCGTTTCAGCGGTGGTGGTGCCAAGCTGTGCCCGGAGAGAATTAATTCCCATGCCGTAGAGAATGCCGAAATTTATTATTTTCGCGCGGCGTCGCATCTCGGCATCGACCGCCTCAGGATCCACATGAAATACACGGGCGGCAACCTCTTGATGAACATCTCGTCCGCTCTGAAAAATCGCACAGAGTTTTTCATCGCCCGAAAGGATTGCCGCGAGCCGAAGTTCTATCTGCGAATAGTCGAGGGAGAGGAGCGTAAAATCGGGTGGAGCAACAAATGCATGCCGTATGGCTCGCCCTCTCTCTGAACGCGTGGGAATATTCTGGAGGTTCGGATATTGTGACGCCATCCGGCCCGTCGTGGTACCTGTCTGGAGAAATTCAGCATGGAGACGATGTTCGGCATCAAGCATGCTGGGAATATTTTCAATGTAGGTTGAGAGAAGTTTCTTGAGCTCTCGATATTCGAGTATGTCCGCGATAATCGGATGCGTATCGCGAATTTTCTCGAGCTCGCTCTCGCGCGTCGAGCGGGCGCCGCCTGCTGTTTTTTTCTGCCGATCGGGAATCAGTTTCATCTCATCAAAGAGCACTTCCCCCAGCTGTTTGGGGGAGTTTACGTTGAATTCGTGCCCTGCCGCAGTATAGATTTTTTTCTCGATATGAGTCAGTTCATCACGATACTTCCTCGCTAATTCATCAAGTTTTTTCGGGTGTATAAGAACGCCTCGTTCTTCCATCTTTTGGATAACCGGAATAAGCGGCTTCTCAATTCGCTCATATACCTCTTGCACTCGGCCGAGTTCGTTAATTTTTTTCTGAAGCACGCTATACGCCGCATCAAATAAGCGTTCTTTTGTAAACGCAAGGACATCATCGAGCGAAGGGTTTGTAAATTCAGATGAAATGAGCCAGAGCATCACCTGTGCTTCTCGAAAGCGAACCTCATCTATTTCTTCTTCAGGCAGTACTTCAAACGAATCGCGGGAGATCGTGTGCGCATCGAGCATAGAAGAGCCTGGGGATGCCGCAAGTGTTGTTCGTATACGGTCTTTCAGAGAACGGAAACCGAAGACGTCACACATTTGTTCTACATTCTGCAGAACAACCTGCTCGCGCCACTTTCGCTCGGGAAGCGAGAAAGCAATTGGCGCATCAAGACGTATCGTCGCAAGCGCTTTTGAAAAAAGAGCATCTTCCTCGTGCTCTTTTAGTAACGAAATCATGCGTGCCTTCACTCCCTTTTCTAGAAAAGCCGTATCACCGCGCTTCTTCAGCGTCGCATAGATGTTTTCTATCGTACCAAAATGGGTTACTAATTCGGTGGCAGTTTTATCACCCACTCCCGGAATTCCTTTGATGTTGTCCGAAGGGTCTCCCCGAAGCCCTTTATAATCAGGGATGAGTTTGGGGGGGAAGCCAAATCGGGCAATGACGGCTTTTTCATCGTATAGAATGGTGTCTTGGATTCCTTTTTTCAAGGTATAAACCTGAACACGGTCGTCATCTACGAGCTAGAGTGTGTCCATATCCCCCGATGCGATAATAACCTCTACCCCGCTCTCCTCGCGTAACTCGTGGGCAATAGTGCCGAGCACATCATCTGCTTCGAACCCTTCCCGTTCGTACGTTTGAATAGAGAACGCCGCAAACACCTTTCGAGATTCCTGCAACTGGGTCGCGAGTGCATCATCAGTTTTAGTTCGTGTTCCCTTATAGTCTGCGTATGCCTCGTGACGAATAGTTGGTTTCGGTAAGTCATAACACGCGGCAATATAGTCCGGTTTTAAATCGGTAATAATCTTGAGCAACATAGTGACGAGTCCGTAGAGGGCGCCGGTCGGAGCACCGGTCGGCCCGGTAAGTTCTGCAGTGAGCAAGGCGTGGTAGGCGCGATGAATAATCGCGTGGCTATCGAGTAAAACAATTCGTTTCTTTGTCGATACTTTTTTAACCATAGGTAATCGTGCGTGCCGTATCGGTGTCTACCTTAAATGAAATGGTTTTTGTCGGGTGCGGGAGCGCTTCTGCTACTTTTTCTGGCCACTCAAGGAGTATGAGATTGCCTTCGTCCTGCATACTCTCATTAAAATGGAGCGGTGCAAGATCTGCTCCTGATTCGAGTCGGTACGCATCAATATGAATGAGTTGTTTAAATTGTTTCCCGCCGGGAAGTGGGTATATTTTCTCAAGTACAAAAGTGGGGCTCGTTACCTCGTGAGTGACTCCGAGAGTTTTTGCGACTTCTTTCGTAAAAGTCGTCTTCCCTGCACCAAGCTCGCCTGAAAGGGTCACGAGTGTTGCTTGCTGCACACCGGGCAGAAGAGTATTCGCAAAGCGAGACGCCTCCTGTTCAAATTCCAAAAGTGTCTTCACTACCGTTTCCATTATAGAGATAATTGTACCGCTGAAACTGAAAGTGCGCTTCCCTCCTGGAAATCAATGCCGAGCGGTGATGACGGATGGTATGATGCACGTATGGATTTGCCATTTGATGCCGAACACACCAATGAAAAAATTGAGGAGGTGCGGGAAAGAGAGGAGGAAGATGTTGCTCGTATTCTCTCTGAGAAATATGGTCTGCCGTATGCCGATCTTTCCCTGTTACAGATAGACAGCGATGCCCTTCGCTCCCTGAGCGAAAAAGAGGCGCGAGAAGCTGAGGTTGCCGCATTTGCAAAAATATCAAAAACGCTCTCCCTCGCCGTACATAACCCCAACAACCCGCTCCTTGCAAAAACAATAGAAAACCTTACTGATCGTGGGTTTGAGATACAGCAGTTTCTAGTATCAGAAAAAAGTCTTGAACGGGCCCTGAGCCGCTATGCTGAGATTTCCTCGGCGACCGAAGCAAAAGCTGGTACCGTCTCTATTATTGATGAAGTGCTAGGACGATTAACAAGGAAAGGTACGACGTTACCTGTTTTTGTCCAAGAAATGGATAGCGTCGCAATCGAAAAGTCACCGAACCGCATTTCTCGTATTCTTGAAGTTCTTCTCGCAGGTGCTTTCGCGCTTCGCGCTTCAGATATTCATTTTGAACCACAAGAAAACTCAGCGCTGGTGCGACTCCGTGTTGATGGCCTTTTGGTTGATGCGTACCATTTTGATGCGGCAACCTACCACCAAATGAATGCGCGGATAAAATTGTTGTCGGGTATAAAATTGAATGTGACCAATCGCGCGCAAGACGGACGCTTCAGCATCACCCGGTCAACAGGAGCCGTTGAAATGCGTGTGTCGTTTATTCCAGGAAATTATGGGGAATCAATCGTCATGCGTGTTCTTGATCCTGAAGCAACGAAGGTATCGTATAAAGAATTGGGTATCCAGCCCAAACTTCTGGCGCGTCTCGAGACAGAGATACGGAGAAACAATGGGATGTTACTTACCACCGGGCCTACCGGGAGCGGAAAAACAACCACTCTTTACTCATTTCTTCGTGAAATTCATACCCCGGAAATTAAAATTATCACGATTGAAGATCCTATCGAATACCATCTCGACGGTATCGTACAAACGCAAGTTACGGGAGATACCTATACGTTTGCAGAAGGGCTTCGTTCAATTGTGCGACAGGATCCCGATATTATCATGGTCGGCGAAATCCGGGACGGTGAGACGGCGAATATT
This sequence comes from Minisyncoccota bacterium, assembly GCA_035531355.1. Classification (GTDB taxonomy): domain Bacteria; phylum Patescibacteriota; class Minisyncoccia; order Phycocordibacterales; family Phycocordibacteraceae; genus C7867-001. The sequence goes on from DATKTB010000061.1 coordinate 5,533, forward strand.
GCTATTCAAGCCGCGCTGACGGGGCATTTTGTTTTTTCAACACTCCACACCAATGATGCCGCAGGAACATTCCCCCGCCTTGCGGACCTTGGGGTCGATCCAAAAGCGTTTGGTTCAGCTATCACGGTTTCAATGGCACAACGCCTTTTACGAAAACTTGATCCTAACAAAAAGAAGGAGCGTCCTTTGACTGATGCTGAGAAACAGATGATTAAGAAAGCCTTTGAGCCTCTCTCTGATACAACGGTGCTTCCTGAAAAAATAGAAACCGTGTGGGAACCGATTATTGATTCTGATTCTGTGGGAGGAGGTTATTCCGGACGTATTGGTTTATATGAAGCAATTTTTATGGATGATGAGATGGCAAATTTCCTTCGTGACAATCCGCCTTCAAACGAAATTGCGAAGCTGGCACAAAAACAAGGGTACCTCACCATGGCACAAGACGGCATTTTGAAAGCGCTTGCCGGTATCACCTCTCTCTCTGAGGTTGCCAGCACTGTTGACTTACCTCAATAAAAAGCGAAACCGTCCAAGAACGGCTCGCGTTTGTGGACGGTTACTATAAGAAATTTGTTTGTGCCTTCAGCTCATGAAGCGCCATGGCTGTTTCTTGGGTCAGCGTGTACGAGAGTACTTCGTGGTAAAAAATCCACGCAAAG
>DATKTB010000062.1:0-6473 GCA_035531355.1 Minisyncoccota bacterium
TTTCGACATCATCGAAAGTTTTGCCGGCTCAGGCGACGATTTCAGATTTCCATACCGGAGATTTTGTTGGTGTGGAAGGAGTAATCAACTCAGGTTCCAGCTGGAGCATCACTGCAAGCTTGATTCGTGACTGGACAGCCCGTCAAGCATTGACTCAAGAAGTGAAGACAAATGTACAAGCAGTACACGCACTCGAATCTTCACAAGCGCACATTGTCCAAGGAGCACTTTCGAGCCTTGATGCTACGGCGCAAACATTTACGCTCACAAACGCATCAGGGGTATCCTATACAGTGTCTCTTGCTTCCGGTGCAAAAATCCTTGCAAAAAATTGGGCTACACTTGATTTTACGAAAGTAACGAACGGGGATCATGTTCGCGTGTTCGGAACTGTCTCGAGTTCAACCATCTCAGCATCGATATTCCGAGATATATCAGTCAAATAAGATAGATTTCATCGTCTATAAAAAATCGCCGCACGTTTGGTGCGGCGATTTTTTATATTTATATCGGAAGTATTTTTTGAATACGATGTCACGGTGTAGTATATGCGTATGCAACGATCTCTTATTTGGATAGGAATAGCTATCGGTTCCACTATTGGAAGTTCTATTCCGCTCTTGTGGGGAGCAAGCTTCCTTTCTTTTTCTTCGGTCATACTGAGCGCACTCGGTGGATTTGTGGGTATCTGGGCGGGATATACCGTATCGAAAGGTTTGTAAAATCTGGAACAAGTATCGAGTGCTCGTTAGCGTTGTCGAAAGAAGGATATTTTTTTCCTCAAAACGGAGTCAATACTGTAGTACTTCCAACAATGCCCCAGCCACAGAGCAATAAATAAAATCGCGTAAATAATAGCGGCGCCGATATCGGTTGATCCACTCATGTACGGGCCACCAAATCCTTCTGCCGTTGACCAAATAACAAGGGTCATAGCGATACCGCCGATAATTGCGAGTCGGGTGAAAAGACCAAAAATAAGTCCGATAGCAATAGCCGTTTCAGCGATTGCCACAATGATGGCGAAAAAATACGGATTGACGCTCACGCCGTTTATCCAAAGATGCACCCATGCTTGCACGAGGGCTGATTGCCCCTGCGCTCCTTCGGTAAGGTAGTTGGTAAAATTATTAAGGAACGCGGGATTCCATTTAAACGACGCATCAATAAGCCATACCGCACCAAAAATAATTCGAAGAATCGCAAAAGACTTATCTTCCTTTTCATTCATTATCTTTAATATAGAACAATTCTTGTAAAATGCACAGACTCCGCGGGGGATATCTTCTTCTGTTGCATTAAAGGTCACACGTGCGTATTTCTGCTGTTTCAAAATGGCGGATGTCGCGATGGTCTGCCGGAGATTTTTTCAAAAGACCGGTGAGTAAGATGTGAAGCACGTCACCGTGCGATACGAGAAGAATTTTTTTGTCGGTATACTGATTCTCCAGATCATGGATGAGACTCATGGTTCGTTCCTGAACGTCACTTGTGCTCTCGACGTTTTCAATTGTGTGGGTAGGATTCTTTTTGTCTTCCACCCATACGTTTGCATATGCGGTATGGAGCGTCTTTTCCCAATTCCCGAACCATCGTTCGCGTAACCGTTCGTCACTCTGTATAGCCGGTATGCTTTCTAAAATTTCTTTTGCTATTTCTGCGGTACGCATCGTGCGTGAAAAAGGGGAAGTAATGAGTAGGGTATTTTCATCAAGTGCGCCCGATTTTTTTTGCTCCAGCACCGATTGCCGCACTTGCTCCTCTCCGCTATGCGTGAGGCCATATGCGGTCTTTTTTCCATCTTCAGGGTTGCTGAGGACTACACCCATAATGTTCGCCACGCTCTCTCCGTGGCGCATAAGGAAATAGGTATTGTGCATCTGATGATAGTAACAAAAAGTGACAATCTCAACACGAGGCGCAGAGACGCGACAAATCGATAGGTTTGTGGTATTATGGAGACTTATGAGAACACCTGATCTTGATCGCGCTCGAAGCGAGAAGAAGCGTACGCTTCTTGATTTTCTGGCGTCGTATAACGAAAATCTCCCCGCTCTTTTCCCGCGCGCTTCCGAAGAGCTTCTTAAAGAGTTTCGAAGCGGACATAGCGGACTTTTCCCGACAGGGAATGGGTGGACACTCGACCAGCATCGTCGAAAAGTCATGGACTGGCTTCGTTCACGGAAAGAATCTTAAATTGCCGATAGAGCAAAACATACCTTGACGAATTAGGTTGAGTATGATAATTTATATACATCAACCAGAGCTGGATCCAAAAGAAGTAGGGATTCGAGCTTCTCTCTTCGGCACCTGACTTGATACATTAGACACTTAATATTTCGTCAAAATATGTCAGAAGGAACAGTCGCAAAAAAGACTGATAAAGGCTTCGGCTTTATCAAGCGCAATGACTCAGATAAGGATCTTTTCTTCCATTCCAACGAACTCCAGAATGTATCGTTCGACGAGCTCCAGGAAGGGGACAAGGTTTCCTTTGAAGTCGGTGAGAGCCCAAAGGGCCCAAACGCCGTCAACGTCAGCAAGATCTAACCAGATCAGCAAAAAAAACACTGCACACTGTGCAGTGTTTTTTTGTGTGCACTTTGCCCACCTAGGGTACGGTATACTGCGTATATGGTAAGGAAGTTCAGACAAGGGGTCCGCTATGCATATACGGGTCTCACCATTGCGTGGAATGAGGAATTAAATTTTCGAATTGAAATCGGAATTGCCGTGCTCGTTATGGCGCTCGGTTTTTTCTTCGACATTTCTTTATTTGAATGGATGTTCGTGACCGTCAGCATTGCGTTGGTTATAGTTGCTGAAACATTTAATACAGCGCTCGAAGCATTGTGCGACGCATTTCGGCCACAACATGATCCGCATATTGCAAAAATTAAAGATCTCTCAGCGGCGGCGGTTCTCCTTGCTTCGTGCGGCGCAGGTATTATCGGTCTTCTTATATTTATTCCGCACCTATGATCCTCTCCACCATCGTGACTTTTGATTGGTGGTTCGAAAAGATGCTTCTTAGTATCCGCAGTCCATGGGGAGTGCGTTTATTTGAGGGAATAACTTTTTTTGGCAATCCCCGCACGATTACCGTATTCGCGCTCTTCCTTTTATTTTTTTTATTCTTTTCACGTCGCTTCCGGCCATATTTCTCTGGAAGTATCATTGCTTTCTCGGGAGCGGCCGTGTCGGGCTTTATTCTGAAAGAGCTCGTCGCGCGTGCCCGACCGGACAGTCTTATACCGGCGCTTACTCAGTCCGGATTTTCTTTCCCCAGTGGCCATGCAACCGCCGCAATGGTTCTCTATGGTTTTGGCGCGTTCATACTTTGTCGTGAGTATCCGGAGCGCACGACACCGGTGATTTTGCTTACCGCATTCGGTATTGTACTCATCGGTTTCAGTCGGCTGTATCTCGGTGTTCATTTTCCAAGTGACGTCATCGCCGGATATGCCCTCGGCGGACTCTGGTTACTCATCGGCATGCGGGTGGTACCCTATCATTCATGTACTTAAAAGTATTTGTAACGCCGGATGCGAAGCGTGAGAAAATTGAAGAGAAAGGGGAAACCTTACTCATTGCGGTACGAGAGCCGGCAAAAGGGAATCGAGCTAATGACCGTGTCCGCGAACTCATTGCACTTCGTCTGGGACAATCAATCGGACAGGTGCGTATCCTGACAGGACATCGTTCTCGCGCTAAAATGATCAGTGTTAGCAACTAATATCTCTTGTATGAATATCACTATTAAGGCGACAAAATATAATCTCAATCCAAAAACGCAGGTGATGCTTGAAGAAAAGCTCGCCGCGCCTCTCCGTCTCTTAGGTGATGATAGCGAGCGTGCATTACTTGAAATAGAAATCGAAGAAGCGCCACCTGAAGGACGTTCCGCAGAACCGTGTCGCCTGGTTGCACGACTCAGTATAAATGATGAAGTTTTTCATGCGGAAGCGGTGAAGCCTACTCCCGAGAGTGCCGCTGACCGAGTCCGGAGCGAACTTGAAGCTCTCATTCGTCATTCGCGTGGACGAACACGCCGTCTTTTCAGACGGGGGAGTGCGACGATTAAGCGTATCGTTCGTTTCGGACGCTAATGTGCTAGGCGGTACGCCCCTCAATAAAGGAGCGTAGTGTTTCCGCGCCTGATACTCCAAACGGATCCTCTGTTGCATTGTCACCAAACCCTGGCTCACTAAATATTTTCTCGATGACCCCGTCGGTAACGAGCATGCTATAGCGCCACGAACGACTACCGAATCCAAGATTCTCCTTCTTCACGAGCATTCCCATTCCTTCCGTAAACGTTGCGTTTCCGTCAGGGAGCATTTTTACATTCTGGACACCAAGACTGTCTGCCCACTTCTTCATGACAAACGCATCGTTGACTGAGAGACAGTAGATCTCGTCAACGCCGAGTTTTTTAAATGCGTCATACTCTTTCTCAAAGCCGGGAAGATGTGTTGATGAACAGGTAGGGGTGAAAGCGCCCGGGAGTCCGAACACAACGATGGTTTTCCCGTCAAAGATTTCTGCTGAAGAAACATCCTGCCAGCGATACGGATTTTCGCCGCCGAGTGATTCATCGCGCACCCGCGTTTTGAACACCACATCCGGTACGCGTACCCCTTCTTGCAATGGTTCATGGGTCATATATAGATAAATTAATGATGTATAAGAGGTACTACTATACCATATAGGCTTTTTCCTTTTTCCCTTCAGGAATAACGCGCTCGACGGTAAATAGGTTATTTTTAAAAGAAGCCAAAGTTATTTTCATTCGTTTTCCCTCTTTGAAAAAATAGGTACCGATTGTATCGGCAAAGGCGCGATATTTATTCCAATTTTCTTGCCCGGGATCTTCAAGGGACAGTAACCCGTCTTCTTTCTTTAGTTTGTGGGAACGCGAAACGCGGGAGGGGTCTTGCGGTACTCCTGTACAGGAACCTTCTAAGTATGCGGGGAGGGTGGCGACGAGTAACCGCGCTCCCTGATCGATAAGTCGCGGACGTAATTCCCGTGCGGTCTCTTCAGGAGCGATAGCAACAGTCTCTTGGGCGATAATATCGCCCGCGTCAAGCTCTTTGACCATCTTTTGGATAGTGACGCCCGTCGTATCCTCGCCAGAAAGAAGGGCAGTTTCAAGCGGTGTTGCGCCACGGTACTTCGGGAGAAGGGAATAATGTACATTCAGTACTCCTTGTGGAAAGGCAGAAATAAGTGTCTCAGGAAATATCTTTCCGTAGGCGACGACGAGCGCATAGTCACCCTGGTAGGTTTGAATGGTTGCAATTGTCTTTTCGTCGAGCGTGGCAGGAGTAAGTACGGGAATGTGGTGTTCGAGCGCCAGTATTTTTGTCGGCGATGGGGTGAGGGTGAAGCCACGATCGCGCGGTGCGTCAGGAGAGGTCACGACCAGCGAAGGAGTAAAGCCGTGTGCAAGAAGAATCGCAAGCGTATCGCGCGCAACAGAGGGCGTTCCGAAATAAATAAAATTAGGAGAGGTGTTCATGAGAAATTTCAACAAGGTGTGTCGCATGGTCGATAAAGAGAATCCCGTTTAAATGGTCTATCTCGTGTTCAAATATTTGTGCGAGAAGTCCGCCGGCACCGCGCTCAAACGATGAGCCGTCTTCAGCGCGCGCGCGAATCGTTACTCGTTCGTGACGCATAGTCGTGCCGTAGATGCCGCGGACGGAGAGGCATCCCTCGTCCATAGCGGCTTTTTTTCGAGACGTTTTTATAATCTCTGGATTTATGTACACATCGTTTTCCGGAGGGGGAGGAGTACGGACAGCACCCTCTTCTGGTAAGGGTGGTATACGGGTGCGATCTTTTCGCACGATAAATATGCGGTACGAGACACCTATCTGCGGCGCGGCAAGCGCAACTCCTTCAACTTCAGGATCGAGAGATTCTTTCATTTGCTCGATGATACGCGCAAGTGCCGGTGTTCCGAAAAGCTCTTCGGGTACAAGATTAGCCACTTCACGCAATACTACATCCCCGTCTTGCACGATTTTCTCCATGTCCCGTAATATAGCAGAAAACTAGCGCGGAGGGTGCTTTTCAGGATCAAGTTCCCACCAGAAGGTTGCACTAAAATTTTTTGCCTGGCTACAGACGCTTTTTAAATAATATAAATCTGCAGTCGGTATCTTCTCGAGCGTTACTCCCATATGTGCCATGGTCATGGGTGCAAGTCCGTCTTTCGCCCGCGCATGATTTACGTGCCGAAGAAAAAAACGCATCAGCTCACCTCGCTCAGTGAGTCGTTTTTTGCCTTTTGGTGCGGCGGCCACTTTCTTCTGAAACTCAGGAAGAAAATCTCCAATTGATTTCATCCCGTTAGAAATAGGACGCAGACACGCAAGAAAACCTGCGGCCGAACCCTATCCGATTATTGCTTGTAAAATGATTCACATCTCGAATTGTAACAAAGCGTCCGCGATTTCTAACGG
>DATKTB010000063.1:0-3815 GCA_035531355.1 Minisyncoccota bacterium
CAGTCATGGCATCAGAGGAGCGCGCATATACCTCGCTCTCTTGTGGCGTACCGGCAAACCCCGGGATTGTAAATGAGGTAGGACCAACATTGTACGAATCTCCTTCCTTATCGGCATAAACTTTTACAGAGATACTGCCCGGTTTTGTGGTCGTTCCCTTCGGGACAGTAACGGGTTCATGGATTCGGAATACTAATCCAGCGGTTGTTGCAAAACGAGTATTGGTAATTAATCTTTGCGTTTTTGACTGGGTGTTATAGATAGTGATATAGCCCGTTGCTGAACTATGAACAGCCTCAGTTCCCTTTCCAGGAACGCTCTGGGAGGCTATTTTTTGAGAGGTAATTATTTGATACGAAAGATTTCCAGTACTTTGGCTTGCGGTAAATGAACTCTGCACTGCCGCCGAGACGGTACTCGGTGTAATGGCGACTTTTGCGCTTGAGAAATAGTATAAGGCAGCTAGTGACACCGCGATAACCAGCAAGACTGCAATAAGTATTTTGTAGGGGAATCGGGGTGATCGATCGGGAGTTCTTAAATCACGATTAGGAGATTCATTGGTAAGAACGTCTCTTTCTCGTCGTCGGGACGGGGGAATAATGTCATTAATGGTACGCATGGAAGAAGTATACCACTCTCGGGGCTGTCATTGTCCACTAATGACTGTGGTGAGAGATGAAATGTTTATTTTGGTAATACTCCATCATGAGAAGAAGCGAGAGATCCGGCATATGGGTCGTCACGGACTGAATGAAGGTGGTCATGAGTGTTTTCTCAATAGAAATGATTGTCGGCGGGTGCGCAGAAAGCCATAGTTGAGTTATTTTGTTTTCACCAAGTTTTTCTCGTAAAGAAACCAGATCTGATTCAGGAGCAAGAAGGAATATGGTTCGAGGTAAGGGGTAGCTTTTTGCAATTTCAGAAAGCGTTTGAGTGATCGTATCAGTCCATCCGATGGCATCAGCTGTCGTTGTCTTTTGATGCATGACCGTTAGAATCCCCTTTCGCACGAGTGCCAGAGAAACGAGAGTTTTGCTCGTCATGTCAATAATAAGCGCGCCCTGTTCATGGGGAAACATATCGCAGAGTGCTTGGAATCGGAGAGAGTTTCCTGCAATCGGCAGGATATTTTTTGTATGGTACATCTCTTTTAAAGTCGCAATGATGGCATGGGCAACAGTGCGTTCTATAAGTGACGTAAGGATGACCAACGCGGCGCGGCGTGCTGTTTTTCCATAGGGATTTGTTGTCTCGTATCCGTTGAGAATCGTTCCAATGATGCTTTCGTCAGCAAGGAACTTTTCAGGAGGCAGAACATTCGCTTCTTTGAGCTTTTCAGCAATTAAATTTTTTGTGAAAATAAAATCTTTTTTTTGTTCAAGATGTTCGGTACGTACCGTCGTTTCTTGCCACGGTGCATCAATTGAGACCAGTATCATGTCTGCGCTCCCTGTCCCGGTCGTGCGTGCCAAAATAGGCGCACCTTCACGAATAAGGTCATTGCCTAATATGGTAAGGGTGCGTAGCATAGCGCGTTCCTGTGCTTCGTCTTTCCGTATTTCAATGGGAAGCGTACGTGCATATAAGAGTTTCGGTAACTCTTTTTCTTGAAATCGTCCGTACGCACCTGATAGGTGGTCAGCACCAATATCAATCAAAATGACTGACTCGGCAGTTCCTTTTTTGGGGAAGATTTTTTCTAAAAAACCCATACTTTTATGCGACGAGCACTGCTTTTATTCGCCGAATACCTGCAGAAGAAGCCTCTTCTTTAAGTATCTTAAATCGCATCTCGTGCGCGCCGAGTTCTTGAGTATTTTTTACATGGGGTCCACCGCAAAATTCTATTGAAAATGCTTCAGCAAATTTTGGATTCTGTTCAGTTGCGTCTCTTGGCCCTACTGAATAAACGCTTACCTGTTCCGGATAGCTAGCGCCAAACTCGTGTTCAGCTCCGAGTTTTTCAGCATCTTTTTTGTGCATAACGGAACGTATAACAGGTAGAGCCTCTGTAATTTTTCCATTGACGATACGCTCAACCTCAGTAATTTGTTCAGGGGTCATTTTTTGTCCGTACGAGAAATCAATACGTAAGCGCTCATTTGTTATATTGCTTCCGCGCTGATGGACGTCAGTCCCCAAAACATTTTGAAGTGCTTTCAACAAGAGATGGTGTGCCGTATGGTACCGAATCGTTTGTTCCGCATGATCTGCGAGTCCGCCGGCAAACTTTTGAGCCCCACCTGCTCGCGAGAGCGCCTGGTGTTCCTGCATTTTTGCGGTAACGGCATCACTATCAATTGAGAGACCGCGTTCGTGTGCAATTTCTGCGGTAAGTTCTATTGGGAAACCATAGGTTGTAAAAAGGGTGAATGCATCAATCGTGTCTCCCATTTTTTCAAGTTCACGCATGCCGTGGGTGAGTGTCTTTCTGAATTGGGCCTCTTCTTTTTCAAGTTCATCTCGAATGAGTGAAGCGTTTTTTTGTATGAAGGGATATGCATCGGCATATGCCTGGCCGTATCCCTCCGCAACTTCTGCAAGTACGGCATCTTTAATACCGAGGGTATCCGCTTCACGGATAGATCGACGAATGAGTCGGCGGAGTACGTAACCCTGTTCGGTATTAGAAGGGCGAATGCCCGATGCAATAAAAAATGAGGCGGCACGCATATGGTCGAGAATGATACGGAATGAACGCGAAAGAGTGCGGTCAGCATAGGATTTCCCCGAACGAGTCTCGAGTACGCGCCGAGCGGCATCGAACACGTCAATTTGAAAAATGTCAGGATTTCCGATTGCGGCAAACGCGAGACGTTCGAGACCGCCGCCAAAATCGACGTTTTTCTTCGGAAGCTCCTTTAGAGAACCGTCATTCTGTTTAATAAATTGCATGAACACTGAATTGCCGATTTCAACAAAACGGCCGCAGTCGCAATTGGGATGGCATTCTTTTCCAAACGCCGGATCGTGTGGAAGACCAAAATCATAGAAAATTTCAGAATCGGGTCCGCCAATTTCTCCAGGAGGCATTTTTGCCGGTACTCCCGAGCGACTCCACCAGTTTTTCGTAGCTCCATAAGAAAAGATACGGCCGCCCTGCATACCTATCGCGCTTCCCTCCTCTTCGGTCCCCAGCGAGACGAATGGCGCCGCGATACCCTTCTCACTAAAAAGTTTCTGCCAAATTTCAATTGATTCTCCGTCGGGCATCATGCCGCTCTCTGCGTCGCCGGCAAAAACAGTTACGTATAGCTGTTGCGGATCGAGTCCGAGACCGTGTTCGAGGTCGGTAAGAAATTCAAAAACCCATGAGAGCTGGTCTTGTTTGAAATAATCCCCAAGCGACCAGTTCCCCAACATTTCGAAGAATGTCGTATGGCGATTGTCCCCCACTTCGGGAATATCATCTGCACGGAAACACGTTTGTGCATCGGCAAGCCGGTTTCCTGCGGGGTGGGGTTGCCCCAAAAGGTACGGGACGAGCGGTTGCATCCCGCTACTCGTAAAAAGCGTTGTTGAATCGTTTTCCGGCACGATGGGCGCGGACGGTAAAATCGCATGTCCCCGTGTTGCAAAAAAATTAAGATAGCGTTTTCGTACTTCCGCGACTGTCATATAGAGAAAAGATAGCATGAGACGAGAGATTCATATACTATGGTTCCATGAAGAAAAAAGGACGGGGATTTGATCTGAAAGATATTGATACAACAATACGTCCGCAGGATGATTTCTTTCACTATGCAGGTGGCGGATGGATTAAAAATAATCCTGTTCCTAAAGAAGAATCGCGCTGGGGTACTTTTATTAAA
>DATKTB010000064.1:0-3393 GCA_035531355.1 Minisyncoccota bacterium
AAATTTGCCCTCGTCGCGAGGGCCGATAATGAGATTATCGGCACCATGTCGGTCATGTATGACCAGGGAGCAATCCCTTCTGACGAAGTATTCCCCAACGAAACAACTGCAGTGCGTGAAGTATCTACGCACGTTGCGTACTACGGTACCTTTGCGGTGAAGACAGGGATGTGGAAGTCCGGAACACATTCGGTTGGTATTGCTCTCATTCATGAGGCGATACGCAAAGCAAAGACGGATGGAGTCGATGCGGCGATTATCCTCGTACACCCGCGCCATGTACGTTTGTACAAGGCGCTTGGATTCGAGATGGTCGGATACAAAGATGAAATGCCCGGACTCGGGAAATTCCCGGTCGTCATGTTGATTTCAGCAGGAAAAGCCTGGCAAGAACTACTTGCCAAAGACACCGACACGTTCGGCATAAAGGCACTCAAGTGTGCATAGACTCACTAGGCCTGAAACAGTTCCTTCATTCAGACAGCGCACGATTCGTGCGCTGTTTTTTATTATCCGGTCTCACGGAAGAAGACCGTCGTTAAAAACGCAATGCGAGCGCTTTTTATTTTTGATACTTACTCTGCAAAGATGTTTGCAAGAAGCAGGTCTCTCTCTTTCGGTGTCGCTGTTGTCGCTGAGTACGGAACCACGGTCGCCTCGTGTGCCGCTTCTTTAATAGCACGCACTTGTGCGACGGTCTCTTTCTGATTTAACTTGTCTATTTTATTTGCGACGATGACCAGCGGATGCCCTTTCTCCCGTAGCACGCGTATCATCTCCTGATCGAACGCGGTTAATCCTGCCTTACTGTCAAGAATAAGTACGGCCTTAAAAAGAGCCACATCCGCATACATCAAATACCACAGGATAAGTTTCTCGATGCTTTCTTTTTCCTTAGGGGACCGCTTCGCATAGCCATAGCCAGGAAGGTCGACGAAGTACCACTTCTTATTATTGATACCAAAAAAATTTATCTCGGTGGTTTTGCCGGGACGATTACTGGTCTTCACCAAATCCTTTCGATTGACGAGCGAATTAATAACACTCGACTTCCCCGCATTAGAGCGGCCGACAAAGGCAATCTCCGGTACGCCGTCCGTGAGGATTACGTCCGTTCCGATAATTCCTTTCAAGAATTCTGCTGAAGTTATTTTCATATAGTGACTGAGCGTAATGGTACCGTATCTGATGCATTCTTACGATGCGTGTGTTCCGGCGACGTATCCCGTCGTCCAGCAAAGCTGGAGCGAGTACCCGCCCGATGGGCGCTCAATGTGGAGGAGGTCGCCGGTTACAAACAGATTTCTATAGCGCGTACTGCGCATCGTGCGCATATCAATTTCAGTGAGCGGTAGTCCCCCATCAGCAACAACGGCACGGTCAAGACCCATTAGTCCGTTCACTATGAGCGGAATGTGTTTGAGAAAAAGAGCGAGCTCATGACGCGCCTCTTTCGTCACGCTATGTACTTTTATTTCAGAATCAATATCTTTCAGAAGTGACAGGAGTACCTCTGCGGTACCTGGTGGCACGACGTCTTTCATAACACTTTTCAATTGTTTGTTTTTATGTGCATCAAAAATATCCCTGATTTTTTGGTCGAGCGCACCCTGATCGAGCTCGGGGAAAAGATCAATGTACGCCCGCACGCTTCCCTCTTCTAAAAGGTCAGCCACCTTCCCGGAAGAGTTGAGAATCGTTGGGCCTGAGATGCCGAAGTGTGTAAAGAGAAGCGGACCGGTACGAGAAAACTTCTTTACACCGTGCGAGAAGAAAGTAATTTTCATATGCGGGAGAGAAATGCCACTGAGCTGTTTGGGCCATCCTTCTTTTACCCTGAGCGGAACAATAGTCGCCCGGGGCGACGCAATCGTGTGTCCCAGTTCGGCAAGCCAGGTAAATCCGTCTCCGGTCGAACCGGTCTCGGGATGTGAGACTCCGCCGGTCGCGAGGATGTAGTTGGTGCCCGAGAAATTCCCGATGTTCGTGCGGACGCTCTTGATACGTTCATCGGATGCTTCGATCTGAAGTACCGTCACCCCAGCCCGTATTTCCACACGCCCTCGCTTGAGGTAGCGGACCAGCGTGTTCACCACATCAAGCGCGCGCTCGGTTATCGGAAACGCACGTTTTTGCTCCTCCACCTTAAGAGAAAGTCCTTTTGATTCAAAAAAAGAAAAAGTGTCGCGTATGCCGAATTGCGAAAACGGCGAGTACAAAAATTTACTCGCGGTGCCATATTTGGAAAGAAGGAGATGTTCATTCTCTTCGGCATTCGTGATATTGCAACGACCACCCCCGCTCACCGAAAGCTTCGCGCCGAGCTGTGTATTTTTCTCGAGGAGCAGGACGCGCTTCCCTCGTTCGGCGGCACGACCAGCGGCCATCATGCCGGACGCGCCGCCACCAATGACAATGACATCGTATCGAGTATGTGACCTCATAGAGGTTGGAGATTATTCTCCCGTCGAAGACAGAGCGCGTGTCTGGGCTTCAATGGCAGAAATGAGTCGATCAAGTTTTGTATTCAAAATGCTAAATTGTTTCTTCAAATCGGTTGCACCGTCGTGCGCCGTGAAGTCAGCGGGCGCAGAAAAGGGCTGGCCGGCAAATGAGGTCGTGGTCTCTTTGCCTTTGTAGCAGTTACGGCAATACACCGGCTTCTTCCCGTTCGGGATAAACGGCACTTCGCAGGGAGCGTGACACTCGTCACAATTGGTCTTGTGTGATTCGGCAGATGAGCTCGTCGAAACATGCGCGCCAAAGCCTGGGGCGCGACGTGCGCCAAAGCTCGGACGACCGCCGAAATTCTTCTTACCAAAACTTCCTGATTTTTTGAAATCTTTCATATACTATGGGTGATTTATAAAATAACATGATTTTTATAAAAAGGCAACCCTCCCCTTTTGGGCTCAAAAGGACGAACGCAGGGCACGATTATAAATTCAAATACGTAATCGTCAGCTGTAACATTGTTGCAAAGGAAACCCAGAACAAGTACGGAATGTTGACGAGAGCAACCCAGCGTATGCGCGGATACACCACGACCAGCGCCCAAACGAGTGTTGCGAGACAGAGTAAAACGTCGATCGCGGCGAGGGCATTATTTTTAAGACCGAACTGCAGGTAGGTGAAAGAAAAATTGAAGATGAGGTTGAGCAAAAATGGCAACGCGACCTTGCTCGACAATTCTTTTTTGATAAAACTCGCATAGAAAATCTTCACAAATGAGATTGCGATAATAATGTATAGAACACTCCACACGGGACCAAAAAGCCATGCGGGCGGCGCCCAACTCGGCTTAAGCAAGGTCGCATACCAACCGTACGTATTCATACCTAAAGTGTAGCACCTCTAAAACGCACGTCGTTGAATAAACACCCGAAATGTCGT
>DATKTB010000065.1:0-5123 GCA_035531355.1 Minisyncoccota bacterium
AAGAAGCGTTCAACCTCTATGCGGCCTGATTCAATACTGTCTGACGCATGCACGATATTAGACTGGGTCGAAAGCGACAAATCACCACGAATCGTACCTGCAGACGCTTCATAGGCCTTGGTCGGTCCGACAATGAGGCGCGTCGCATCAACGGCATTGATTCCTGCGAGGACCATCACGATAACCGGCGATGTTTTCATAAAATTTTTAATACCCACAAAGAACGGTTTGTCTTTGATGTGTACGTAGTGCGCATCAATGATTGCGTCCTCGAGCTGAACCATTTTCATACCTACAATTTTGAGTCCCTTGCGCTCAAAACGGCTGATGACTTCGCCGGCAAGACCGCGGTGCATCGCGTCTGGCTTCAAGATAATAAGTGTCTTTTCTTCTTTAACGTGTGCCATAAAAGTATGTGTAAAAAAATAAAATCGCCGGAGCGGATTATGCGGTTATGATACGTGCTTTATTCTTTTCGAGCAAGATTGTGTGTTCAAAGTGCGCGCTTCGTGACCCGTCCTTGGTACGATACATATATCCATCTGCGGTAAGGATAACTGCCGCCTTCCCGGCACTCGATATCGGCTCGAGCGCAAGGACCATACCTTCTACCAAAAGTTCTCCCGCACCCTTTCGCCCATAATTTGGAATGAAAGGGTCTTCGTGAACTGCGTGACCAACCCCGTGCCCTCCTAACTCCTTCACCACCGAGAATCCGGCATCCTCGATTTCTTTCTGTATCGCGTACCCGATATCCCCGACATGATTTCCCGGAATAGCGACCGCGATACCTGCGGCAAGTGCCGCCTCGGTCACCGAAAGCAATTTCTTCGTTTCATCGCTTACGACACCGACCGGCACCGTAATGGCGGCATCAACCATAATATCGCCGTGCGTAAGGACGAGATCGAGTCCTACAATATCGCCTTCCTTAAGCGTCTTCACTGACTCATTTGGAATACCGTGCACAACCGCATCGTTAATGGAAACACAGAGTGTGGCTGGGTACGGCCGACGCGCCCCTTCGGGAGTATAGCCGAGAAGACTGGGTTCATCACCGCCGTCACGAATCAGCTGTTCTGCAAAATCATCAAGTTCGTCAGTCGTCACGCCCGGGGCGACTTTTGCACGGAGTGCGCGAAGTACGGCCGCAAGCCGTTTTCCTCCTTCACGGAGATGTTCTCGTTCGATCTCATTTTTCACTATCATATGCTTAGAGGGAAAGTGCCATATGAATGGCTTTCGCGATTTCTTCAGGCGGTAGTTCCCCGTCAATCTCAATGAGCGCGCCCGCGGTGCGAAAGAGCGCGATAGCAGGATCGGTGAATTCTCGATACTCACTCAAGCGCTCGTCGACCGCATTATCATCACTCCGTCCCTCAATCTCCTTACGCCCCGCGAGGCGCTCGCGAACCACCTCATCTGAAACACGCAAATAGATACTCACAAACGGACGCTCGAGCCACGCAAGCGAATCAGTTATAAGCTGTGCTTCTTCGATCTTGCGATTAAATCCATCAAAAATAACATTCGTCTCCGTACCAATTTCAAAAAGTGCCTGAAGATAGAGGTGCATGGCAAACCAGTGGGGCGCAAGTATGCCGGCATCGATTTCCGATTTTATTTTTCGCCCAATAGGGTTATCTTCTCGTGAAATCTTTCGAAATTGTTTTCCTGCTGAGACAATGTCCCATCCTGTCTTTTCTGAGAGCAATTTCGCTTGCGTCCCCTTTCCGCACCCCGGTTTTCCTATAAAAAATACTGTTCGTGGTTCCATCTCTCTACTTTACCATTTTTAATATTCACGAAGCGATACCTGCGCATCGATTTTTTGAGTAAGATCAAGAATAACCTGCACCGCAATAAGAAGTGCCGTACCGCCCAAGACGAGTGTCGTCACCCCGGTAAGTCCCTGAATGATGGAAGGAGAAATAGCGAGCAACCCGAGGAAACAGGCGCCCGGAAGAGTTATTCGATTCACCACATGAGTAATATATTCCTTCGTCTCGCGCCCGGGGCGTACACCCGGCACAAAAGCTCCGGTCTTTTGAAGATTTTCAGCAACACGCTTCGGTTCAAAAGTAACGGCGGTATAGAAATACGTAAAGAGCACGACGAGCAAGAAGTATACTGAACCGTATTTCCATGGATTCGAAAGGAATGCGGTATACCACAGAGAGGCACTCGCGGCGAAAGAGACGTGAACCGCCGAAAGCATCGAGAGTGCAATTTGCGGCACAAGAAGAAGCGAGAGTGCGAAAATAATGGGAATGACGCCCGCCTGAAGCAAGCGGATAGGAAGATAGGTAGCGGCTCCCTGGGCGAGCGCCGTGCCACGCATCGCGCGCGCGTAGGCAATCGGTATGGAACGCTCGGCGTCGGAAACGACCACAACCGCATAAATCATTGCTCCGGCGAGAAGCGTGAACGCGAGGTATGCCGGAATATCAGCGGCACTCGCGGCGAAAATGGTATGCGAAATGCTTGCCGGTACGCCGGCGAGAATGCCGGCGAGAATGATGAGTGAGACGCCGTTCCCGATGCCGAATTCAGTCACGAGCTCGCCGAGCCACATAAGAAGCATCGATCCGGCAGTGATGATAGAAATGTTTGCGATAAGCGCACTCGAGCTCAGATGGCCGATGACGCTCTGGCTCTGGAGCAAGAAAATGAACCCAATCGATTGAAGCACGGCAATCGGAATCGTGAGGAGGCGGCTCCATTCAATAAATTGTGCCCGGCCCGTTTCTCCTTCTTCAAAGTAGGCCTGTTTAACCTGCGGGAAAACAATAGTTGCAAGTTGCATGACGATAGATGCGGTGATGTAGGGACCGACGCCGAGCATCACAATAGAGAGACGGGAAAGACCGCCGCCTGAGAATATATTCAAAAGGCCGAAGAATTGATTGCTGGAGAAAAATGAAGCGAGTGCGGCTTTATCAACGCCGGGAATTGGTATAGCGGCAAGAAGACGGAAGAGCGCGAGTGCGCCAATAAGAAAGAAGACTCGAACGCGGATTTCGGAATCGCCGAAGGCGAGTTTGATTTTGTGAATGAAAGAATTAATCATGGTTGGTACCGCCCGCAGAGAAGAGCGCCGTGCGGGCCGCCTCAGAAAGGATACAACCTTTTATAACCAATGCTTTAGTGAGTGCGCCGGTGCCGAGAATCTTCACAATCGGTGCACGGCCTTTCGAGCGACGTACGAGACCCCTTGCGACCAGTGATGCCGGCGATACGGTTTCACCTACCTTGTAGGCGACCTCAAGCGTCGCGAGATTGACGGTTGAGGTACTGATTCGATTACCGCGGACGGTACGGGAACGATTCTTTCCATACCCGCGACGCTTTGGGAGCTTCTTGATGAGATCGCGCACTTCTGGACGAATCTTATGTCCTGCGCGCGCGGTCTGCCCCTTCCCACCGCGACCCGAAGTCTTGCCGCGCGTACCCCCGCGCCCAACAGGTGCATTTTTCTTATTTTTCGTACGAGGAGAGAGTGAGTTGAGTTGCATGGTAAAAAAGCTATCGAGAACGTAATTGTTTTAATGCTTCAACCGTTGCGCGTGCAATGGTGAGTTTATTTTTCGAACGAGAGTGAATTTTCGTCACCACATCAGTCACGCCGGCCAAATCGAGAACGGTTCGTACTGCTGATCCAGCAACGAGACCGCGACCTCTTGAGGGAATGATTTCGACGGTTGAGGATGCGTACTTCACCACAACTTCGTGGGGGATAGAACCTGAGGCCGTGCGGGGCACCGTAAAAAGGTGTTTCTTCGCATCGCGTGTTGCCTTGTCTATAGCGAGTGCCGTATCAACTCCTTTTCCAAGACCGACGCCGACGCGGCCTTTTCGATCGCCAATAACAACAACCAAACTGAAGTTAAATCGGCGACCACCGGCCATAACACGGGCGACGCGGCGTGCATCAATCGTCACCTGATCAAATTCACCGCGCTCACGTGGTGGACGTGCATTTCGGTTACTCGGGCGTGAAGAACGGCCACGAATCGATCCGCGAGCTCCAGCACTATGCGTATCAGTCGCAGGCACGGCTGTCGCAACTGTTGCAACAGCCGCATCTGTCGGTGTCTCCATGACCTCTGTTTCTTTTCCTATCTCCAGTTCCATAGTGGTGGTCATATAGTAATAAAAAGTAAGCCCAGCCGCGCGTGCCGCATCAGCAAGCGTCTTTACCTGCCCCCCGTACCGATAACCAGCACGATCAAAAACAACGGTATGAATACCGGCAACTTTTGCCTTTTCTGCAATAGTCTTCCCGACCGCTTCTGCCTGCAGTGACTGCGATCCCTTGAAATCGCGTCCGTGCGCCGCGGCAATCGTATTACCGACGGTATCATCAATGAGCTGTGCGGACACGAAGCGGTTACTACGATATACCGCAAGGCGTGGGCGTGTCGCAGTTCCCGAGACAACCGAACGAACCCGCGCATGGCGGCGCTCGCGGAGTTTACTTTTTGTAGTTGATGCGTGGTTCATATATTAGACAGCCTTCTTTCCTTGTTTGCGACGAATGACTTCCGTATCGTATCGAATGCCTTTTCCAAGATACGGTTCCGGTGGTTTTACCCGACGGATATTTGCGGCAAATTGTCCGAGTGATTCTTTGTTGATACTTTCAATTTTGATAGTGTTCTTCTCAACAGTGACCGTCACATCTTCCGGTATCGTAAGCGGAACCGTGTGAGAAAATCCGACCGAGAGCACAACATCCTTCCCTTTCACTTCAACACGGTACCCGACTCCTTCAAGAATAAGCTTCTTCATAAACGGCGTCTCGACGCCTTGTACCATATTTTTCACGTGGGAAGCAAACGTACCGGTCAGTGCTTTGGCGAGGCGTGAGCGATCCTTCGGCACGATACTGACAGTACCTGCTTCAACTGAAATATCAACTGAAGGATGTACCCGTTTCGTCAACGTTCCTTTTGATCCCTTGACCGTCAAGACGCCTTTCGAAACCGAGACATCGGTCTTTCCTGCAGGTGTTGGTTTTTTGGCGAGGCGGCTCATAGTATTACCAAATTTCAAAAAGATCCTCACCGCCGACGTGTGCTTTCCGCGCTTCGGCATCCGAAACGATTCCCGTCGATGTGGAA
>DATKTB010000066.1:0-4701 GCA_035531355.1 Minisyncoccota bacterium
CGTTACGTACCTGCGCGACCGTCACCACTATTTTCTTAATAACTCCACTCTCGAGCTGATCGCCTTTCTCGCGCGAAAATACGCGTACGCCAATGACGCGACCGCGCTTCCCGCCTTCCATACGAAGACTGGTGTCCTTTACGTCCTTTGCTTTGTCACCGAAAATACTGCGAAGAAGTCGTTCCTCCGGAGTAAGCTGGGTCTCGCCCTTGGGTGTTACTTTTCCGACCAAAATGTCGCCTGTGCGTACTTCTGCACCAATACGAATGACTCCTTCTTCATCAAGATTCTTCAATCGCATTTCGCCGACATTCGGAATATCGTGGGTCGTCGTTTCTGGACCAAGTTTTGTATCGCGAACGACACAGTCAAAATCTTCAATGTGCACGGTCGTGAACTTTGCCTCTTCAACAAGACGCTCTGAAATAATGATGGCGTCTTCGTAGTTGGCGCCGTTCCAACTCATGAAAGCGACGCGGACGTTCTGCCCGAGTGCCAACTGTCCCTGATCGCTTGAGGAGTTGTCTGCAAGCACATCACCCTTTTTCACCTTTTCGCCAAGCGCGACGGAAGGACGTTGCATCGACGTTGAGTTTTGGTTGGTCTGCGTAATGCCCTGGAGCGGATAGTCTTTCGACTTCCCTTCTTTGTTCTTCAAAGTAACTTTACGCGCATCAACATACGTTACTTCGCCCGACTCCGTGGCAAGAACAAGACGTCCGGTACTTTGTGCCGCGGGTGCCTCGATACCGGTTGCGACAAGCGGTGCTTCGGGAATAAGAAGCGGCGTGGCTTGCTTTTGCATGTTTGAACCCATGAGCGCGCGGTTCGCATCGTCGTGATCCACAAACGGAATCATACAAGTAGCAACTGAGAACATTTGATACGTTGACGCATCGATGAGCGTAATCGCATCGCGTGGAACGATAATCGGGTCTCCTTTATGGCGTGCTTCAACCTGGTCGGGAATGATATTTCCCATCTCGTCTCGTTTTGTTGCACCGTGTGCAATCATTTCAGTTTCTTCTTCAAGCGCGTTCAGATAGACGATTTCATTCGTCATTTTTCCTTTTTTCACGCGAACATACGGTGTTTCAATGACGCCGAAGTCGTTGGTGCGCGCATGGGTTGCCATGTGCAAAATAAGACCGATGTTCTGGCCTTCCGGTGTATGAATCGGACAAAGACGTCCGTAATGCGACGGATGCACGTCTCGCACTTCAAAACCGGCGCGCTCGCGTGTGAGTCCGCCCGGACCCAGTGCCGAGAACGTACGCATGTTTTCGAGTTCCGAAAGAATATTTTGCTGATCCATGAATTGCGAAAGCTGGTTGGCCGTAAAGAATTCGTGCACGGATGCGTGGAAAGGACGCGGGTTCACGAGTGCCATCGGCAAAGTTGTTTCGCTTTCGATGGTCGACATGCGGTCTTGAATATTGCGCTTCATGCGACTCATACCGACGCGCATGCGCGACTGCAGGAGCTCGCCGACAAATCGCACGCGACGGAATCCTAGGTGATCGATGTCATCGGGACGAGCCGACGAATCTGCGTTCAATCGAGTAATTTCAGTAATGATGCGGATAAAATCAGTAAGAGTGAGCGTGCGCTTATCGAGTGCCTTGTCGGTCATCGGGAAACCGAAACGAGAATTCAAACGAGCGCGGCCCACGCGACCCAGGTCATATCGTTCAGCTGAAAAAACCGACTGCACAAAGTTTTTCGCATTTTCCGGAGTGGCCAAATCACCATCGCGCATACGGCGATGGATTTCGACATACGCTTCTTCGATTGATTTCGCTTCGTCGTGAACGAGCGTTGCCTCAATAGCCGCCTTCGCGAGCGGATCTTTTGCAAAATGTTTAAGAATGTCAGCACCGACACCGCCGCCGAAGACCGTAAGAATTTCAGTGATGGGAAATTTGCGTTTCCGGTCAATCTTCATAAAGAGTGCTCCGTCTGCTTCCGAATCAATCTCAATCCATACGCCGCGCAGAGGAATAATTTTCGAACCGAAAAACTGCTTGCCACGAATAAGTTCTGATACGAAGAAAGCGCCGAAGCTTCTTGCGAGCTGTGGTACGATGGCGCGCTCGACGCCGGATACGATAAATGAACCGTGCGGCGTCATCATCGGTATGTCAGTGAGAAAAACCTCCTGTCTCTTTTCAGAACCAAATGTCTTATTTACCAACTTTATAGTTGCTTTGACAGGCGCTTCGTACGTGCGGGCATTCTCGCGCGCAAATTGTTCGTCAAATTTCGGTTCACCAACCTCAAAACTCTCAAACTCCAATTCAAACTTTTTTCCTGAATAATCGGTGATGGGAGAAAACTCTTTAAAGAGCTCCGTGAGACCGTCTTTCAAAAGCCAGTCGAACGAACCACGTTGATGTCCCACAAAATCTGGAAACGAGACGGAAGGCGCTTGATAAGCACCGAAGGTCTTCTGGACGAGGTTTTTGCGCATATGGTGGTGACGTGAAATTAATAATCAAACTTTCTTCCGGTACCTATTGTTACGGATGTATCCCCATTTGGTTCGCTTGGTACTAAAACTGAAATAGGTACGTAGGTTTCCCCTTCTCACCTCGTACAAATGCAAACGCGCGGACATAGTCCGCTTCCGCTATCGCGTTTATTCTTATGCTCGATATGATTGCACCCTGCCCCAGCCCGTCCATTACTCAGTCGTATCTACTGTCCCTAGTGTACCAGACACACCCCTTGTATAGCAAGGGGTGTGGATATGTGATTATCGCTTCTTTCGCCAGGCATCGATATTGGCATGATGCCCGGTCTGAAGAACCTTCGGGACGCGATAGTTTTTCTTTTTATAGGTAACCGTTTCGGGACGGGTATACACGGCAGATGAGGCAATGCGGCGTTCTTCGATTGACGCATCCTTACCGAGGACGCCCGGTAGGCGGCGGGTGACCGCATCAACAATAGCGAGAGCAGGTACTTCCCCGCCCGTATACACTGCCACACCGACCGCAAACTCTTTTACGGGAGCTATGGTTTTCAAAATTTTCTTTGCCCGTTCATCAATGCCCTCATACCGACCGCATACCAAAACGACGTCATCGTATTTCGAAAGCGCATCAGCATCTGTATTGGTGAACTGTTTCCCTGATGGCGAAAACCAAATGATTACTTTTTTTCTCGGAGCCGTGCGGCGCGTCGCAAGTGTTTTTTCAACCGCACGCACCACCGGGAGTGCGGTCATCACCATGCCCGGACCACCGCCATACGGACGTTCATCTACTTTCCCCCAGGCATTATCAACAAAATCACGCGGGGTCTGATACTGTACGGAAATTTTTTTATTCGCACGAGCGCGGCCGAGGATCGACGCCGAAAGATACGCGT
Organism: Minisyncoccota bacterium; assembly: GCA_035531355.1. Classification (GTDB taxonomy): domain Bacteria; phylum Patescibacteriota; class Minisyncoccia; order Phycocordibacterales; family Phycocordibacteraceae; genus C7867-001. The sequence goes on from DATKTB010000066.1 coordinate 3,373, forward strand.
CGCACGCTTCTTCAAAAAGGGTGATGAGATGGAATCGAATCATGTGAAGCGTGTGGTGGTGGTGTGGCAGACGTTGTTAAGCGATTTCTGAACGCCACCGCACGCGGATAAGTTATGCCTCAGCACCTTCCGCCGACTCGCTTGGCGCGACCTCCGACTCACGCTTGCCGCCAATCGGTTCATTAATCTTCAGGTTGACGCGTGCATTCCCTTTCATACCAACAACGCGCAAGAGAATACGGAGAGCTTCAGCAGTCTTTCCGCTTTTCCCGATAATCTTCCCCATATCATCGGGATGGACGGTAAGCGTAAGAAGAACGCCCATTTGATCGATAGTGCGAGTCGTCTCAACTGACTCAGGGTGATTGACGAGTGCCTTCACTGCGTACTCGAGAAATGATTGATCTGGTTCCATAAAGATATGGTAACACCCGTGAGAACGGGATTTTATACTGCGGGCGTTTCGTCAGTCGTATCGACTGCAGGGGGAACGTCTGATTCTGCATCGGCAACAACCTCTGCTTCGGTGGGAAGTTCAGGCGCTACCGAATCTTCTACAGGAGCGGAAGCGGCAGGAGCTGTTCCTTCCTCACTATCCTTCTTTTGAGAGATCTTCTTAGGAAGAACGTTTATTTTCTTTCCTTCAATGACGCCCTTCGTGATAAGGAGGTTCCGCACGGAGCCGGTCGGCTGAGCACCTTTCGCCATCCATTCTTTCACCGCCGCCTCATTCAAGGTGAGCGCCTTGCTTCTTGGATTGTACGTACCTAAAAGTTCAACAATATTTCCTGCTTGTGCGGCGCGTTCCTTTTCAAGAACGGCAATACGAAATGCCGGATCATTGGTCCGGCCGACGCGCTGAAATCGAATCATCAACATGAAAGCGACTATAGCAGACAGACCATAATATTGCTAGCCCCGGTACACGTTTGGCGTAGGTATAGAAGCGGTGCGCAAAATTATTACCGGTAAGCCATTTACTTTGACCTATAACGGGGCTAGAGTAGAAAAAATGCCTGAGAAAGAACTCTACGAAGGACCGATCACCATGACGCGGAAAGGATTCGGCTTTTTTTCTATCGGTGACGAGAAAGAGGACCTTCTTATTCCGCCCGAATGGACACTCCATGCACTTTCCGGCGATACGGTAAAAGTTGTTCCTATGGGCGACTATCGCGATCCGAGAGGATCAATGCCCGCACGTGCCGCCGGTAAGGTTATCGAAGTTACTGCGCGTGCGCGTGAGACTTTTGTCGGGTCACTCGTCGAAGAAGAGGGGCTGACGCTTCTTACACCGGACTACAAAAAAATGTACGTTCCTATTGTTAT